>JAMFST010000549.1 GCA_026225435.1 Labilithrix luteola | reverse complement strand
TCCGGACGAACCTGAGGGTCGTGGAGACCATCGCGGAACGCTTCGACGTGACCACCGCCACGCGCACCCGTTTCACCCCGGGCGCGGTCACCTTGCAGGACAAGGCGCGCTGGCCGGGGCTGCGACTCGAGCAGTGGGAGACGCCGCTGAGCGGAGATCTTCCGGAGACGGTCCTCTTCCAGCACGGCCTGGTCATCCACCTCGACCCGCTCTCCGACTTCGACCTTCGCTGGCCCGGGCAGCGGCCGGTCACCGGGAGCTTCGCCGCGGGCAGCGTGCTCCTCCTCCCCGCCGGGCAGCCGTACAGCAGCCACTCGTCCGGCAAGGCGTGGCGCGGGCTGGTCGTCGCGCTGGTGCCGGAGCTGCTCCAGTCGGTGGTCGGCGCCTCAGCGGCGCGGGCTCTCGAGCTGGTCCCCTCGATGAAGCCGAGCGACGGGTTCCTCGAGCAGGCCAGCCGCGCGCTGGCGAGCGACGTCCGCGACGACTACCCGACCGGCGCGCTCTACGGCGAGAGCCTCACCGTGGCCATCGCCGCGCACCTGGTCCGCCACTACTCCGCGGATCGCCGCCTCACGCCCGAGCACCCGCGCGCCGACGACGAGAAGCGACGGCGCATCCGCGACTTCGTGCTCGAGAGGCTCGCCGAGCCGATGACGCTGGCGGAGATGGCCGCCTTCCTCCAGCTGGACGTCTACTCGTTCGCGCGCTGGTTCAAGACGGCCTTCGGCGTGCCGCCGCATCGCTACGTGCTGCTCGCTCGCATCGAGCGCGCCAAGGCGCTCCTCACGAGCACCGCGGAGCCGCTGGCGGAGCTCGCCTTGCGGTGCGGGTTCAGCAGCCAGAGCCACCTGACCACGACGTTCCGCCGCTTCGTCGGCGTCTCGCCGCGAGCCTACCGTCTCGCCGTCTGAAGCGACGATTCCCGCACTGGACGCTGCTCAGCGCCGGACCTAGAACGATCGTTCGTGCCGCTCGAGACCGTCCTCCCCGTCGTCCAGCTCCCGGCGGAGGACGAAGCGCTCCGTGCACCGGTGCGCGCCTTCCTCGAGAAGACCATCGCCGATCGTCCGGCGGACGTGCGCGCGCGCTCCTGGCTCGGCTTTGACGCCGCCTTCAGCCGCGCGCTGGGTGAGCAAGGCTGGCTCGGCCTCGGCCTGCCGAAGACGTACGGCGGGCAGGAGCGCGGCCCGCTGAGCCGCTTCGTGGTCGTCGAGGAGCTGCTCTCCGCCGGCGCCCCGGTGGCCGCTCACTGGATCGCCGATCGCCAGAGCGGCCCGCTCATCCTCCACTACGGCACCGAGGCGCAGCGCGCCTTCCATCTGCCGCGCATCTGCCGGGGCGAGTCGTTCTTCTGCATCGGCATGAGCGAGCCCGGCTCCGGCTCCGACCTGGCGAGCGTGCGCACCCAGGCGACCCGCACGGCGACCGGCTGGCAGCTCGAAGGGCAGAAGATCTGGACCACCAACGCCGACAAGGCGCACTTCATGATCGCCCTGGTGCGCACCTCGGGCACCACCGCAGATCGCCACGCCGGGCTGTCGCAGATCATCGTCGACCTGTCGCTGCCGGGGATCACCGTGAAGCCGATCGTCGACGTGACCGGCGACGCGCACTTCTGCGAGGTGATCTTCGACAAGGTGCAGCTGGGCGAGGATGCGCTCATCGGGCAAGAAGGCGCCGGCTGGGAGCAGGTGAACGCCGAGCTGGCCTTCGAGCGCAGCGGGCCGGAGCGGTTCTATTCGAACATCGTGCTCTTCGATCTGTGGGTGGCGTTGCTACGCGCGCGTGGTCCGGTGGATGACGCGACCACCGCTCTCATCGGACGCGTGACGGCGGATCTGGCGGTGCTGCGGGCGCTGTCGATCGGCGTCGCCGCCAAGCTCGCCGCGGGCGAGCGGCCGATGCTCGAGGCGAGCCTGGTGAAGGACATGGGGACCGAGCTGGAACAGCGCATCCCCCACCTCATCGCCGACGCGATCGGCAACGAGCCGGATCTCGCCGTCGACCCGATCCTGCGCCGCACGCTGCTCTACGCGACGCAGATCAGCCCGAGCTACTCGCTGCGCGGAGGGACCCGCGAGATCCTCCGCGGCATCATCGCCCGCGGCCTCGGGCTCCGTTGAGCGCTGCGCCGAGGACCACCATGGACGATCTGTTCTCGCAGTCGCTCGACCGCTTCCTCAAGACCGCCTGCCCGCCCGCCAAGCTGCGCGAGCACGAGAAGGGCGCGAGCACCGCGCCGCTGTGGGCCGGGCTCGAGGAGCTGGGGCACGGCAACGCCATGCTCTCCGAGGACGCGGGGGGCGCGGCGCTCGGCTTCTCCGATCTCGCGCCGCTGGTGCGCCTGATGGGGCGCCACCTGCTGCCGGTGCCGCTGGCGGAGACGATGATCGCGCGGGCGCTGCTCGCTCGTGAAGGGGCGCGTGCCGAGGCGAGCGCGCCTTCCGGACCGATCGTGCTGGCGACGGCGGCGGCGATCGACAGCGGCTTCGAGGCGGCGGCCGTCCCGCTGGCGCTGACCGCGGAGCTCGCGCTCGTGTCGCTGCCTGGCAACCGCGCGGTCCTCACGCCGCTGGCGAAGGCGGAGCGCATCACGACGGGTGTTCACGGGAGCCTGGCGGCGACCTTGCGCTGGACGAAGGAGCCCGAGGCGCTCGCCTCGTTCGCGCTGCCGGAGAACACCCTGCGCGAGGTCGGCGCGACGCTGCACGCGGCGCTCATGGCCAGCGCGATGGACCAGCTGCTGGAGATGACCACCGGCTACGCCAACGTGCGCCAGCAGTTCGGCAAGCCGCTGGCGAAGTTCCAGGCGCTGCAGCAGCAGCTGGCGGTGATGGCCGAGCGCATCCTCGGCGCCAACATGGCCGTGGCGCTGGCCTTCGCGTCGGCCGGAGCCGAGCT
>JAMFST010000548.1 GCA_026225435.1 Labilithrix luteola | reverse complement strand
GGCTCGACGAGGAGGCCGTGCCCACGGCGGTCTTTGTCGACGGGACGCCCGTGGTCGTCTGCCACCTTGATCTGTTCCTGAAGGACTCCCGGTTCCGTCACGCTTGGGAGGCCGGTGCACGTCTCGCGCTGGCTGCGGGCGCAAACGCTGGTCCTACCCGCGTAGCGGTCGATTGCGGAATGACGGACGTGATTCGGACCATGCGGGGTGGACAGTGACGATCCCCGGCCTCGCGCCGGTCGACGTGTCGCTCCCGTGAGCCCCTCGCCGCTCTTCCCCCGGCCGTACATCTGCGGCCGGGACCGTGCTTTCCCCGCGCCGTTTCACGCGATGCTCGTCAACGCGTGGACCGACGAGACCAAGACGGACAACGACCTCGACGCGTTGCTGTACGTCATCCAAGACCACGTCGACGATCACCTCGTGACGCTCGCCGAATGCCACGCCGCTGGCCGCGTGCCCGTGTTCTCGGCGCCAGTCGCCACTCTGACGCACACCCCGGCGGCTGCTGCTGTCCCTAGCCAACCTTCCTTGCTTGCCCGCTTTGCCGCGTGGCTCCGGAGTTCCTGAATGATCCCTTTCACTTTTATGACGTGGCGCCCCTTCACTGCCGAGGCCGAGGACAACGCGATCTTCGACCTCGGTGGCGAGGTGTACAAGCTCCCCATCCCCTCGACTCCCGACGTGCTCCGCTTGAAGGTCGGCACGTTCACGCCCGCGACGTCCACGCCTGACGCGACGTGGCCGAGTGAGCGACTCTGCCTGGCGGTTCTCGCGGCTGTCCCGGCCCGTGGCCCGATGAACGCGCCCAAGCTCGACGCCGCTCAGCGCCTTCGCAGGCTCGAAGCCGTCCGCGCGATGCTGAGCACCGTCGGTTCCCTCCCCGCGCCGGCTCCTTTCAACGATCGACGCACGCCGATCGTCAATCACCTCGTGGCGGTGTGCGCGCGAGCGTACGGCCTCGATGACGCCAGCGTGGTCGACTGCCTCAAGTCGGTAGGCGCGGACGTGACCATCACGGACGTGATGCTGTCCCGCGAGGCCGGGCCGTACGAGGCCGACGAAGCCGGTAAGTCCCTCGACGCGGCTGCGGAGCTCAAGGCTCGTGAGAGCGCCAAAGCTGCGCAGGCAGCAAGGGAAGCTGCCGAGCGCGCAGCGACCCGCAAGCCCTACACCACCGACGACTTCCCCGGGGTCGTGCTCTTCGTGCGCACCAACGACCAAGACACGCTCAACTACGGCGCCACACCGCTCGCTCCTGTCGGCCGCGTCGCCCGCGCACTCCCCCGCGCCGTCCCCGTGCGCGTGCTCGAAGACACCTACGAGACGATGTTTGCTTCGCGCACCCTCGGCATCACGTGGCCTCACGGCCCGGTGTTCGACGGCCTCCGCGTGCTCGGTCCGTCCGACTCGCTCGACCTCACGTTGGCCGAGGCGCAGACGATTCGCAACGCGCCAATCTTCCACGGACAGACCGCCATGGAGGCGTTCCGCAAGGCGCGGCGCCCGAGCCGCGAGGCGATGACGAAGGACGATTACGTGCAGCCAGCCACGCCGGAGTTCAAGACGGCCAAGACGCAGCTCGGCGAGTACCTGGACGCGCTCAAGCCGGACATCACCATCGCGGGAATCCAGGGTGGCTCGGTGCTTCCCATCGCCGAGATCGGGGTCCGTGGGCTCCGCCTGCCCGTCGACGTGTTCGCCCACCTGCTTACGCGAGAGTTCGCTGCGGCCGACGGTACGCCGCACTGGCTCTTTCACCAGGCGCACTGGACGCAGCTGGCGACGATGGCGGCGAACCCTGGCCGTCACCTCGTGCACCCTGGCGAGCTGCTCCGCGCGCCGTCCACGCTGGCGGAGACGGTCGACTACTACCTCGACGCCCTCAAGAGCGCGTTCGGCACCGAAGACAAGGTGAGCCGCCACGACGTGGCCGCGGTGCTGGAAAAGGCCGGCGCCTCCACCGACGACTCTTTCATCACCCGCACCATGGGCTTGCTCGGCTTCGGGGTTGGCCGTGTCGGGAAGAACCGCAAGCGCATGTTCGTCCGCGGGTCGCTCGACGTGACGCCGGCTGCACACGCGGCGGACCCGTCGAAGCACTGGCAGGCGTATCGCAGTGGCGGCAATGCCGCGGGCGAGGGAATGAACGTCTCCCACCCCGAGGCCTACCGCGAGCTCGCCCAGCGCGACGAGTACGACGACGAAGACGACGAGACGCCGGCCAACCCCGAAGCCGCACTTGCGGATATCGAGGCGAAGGTAGCGGAGTTCGACGCCCGCGCCGCGACGACGCCCACCGACGAGGCGGCCGAGTAATGGGCTTCTGGCTTCACAAGAAGAGATGCGGGCGCCCGTGCGACCGGTCAGTCGACCGCACGTGCCGTGACTGCTTCCTCGCTCGTGAGCGCGGCGGGTACCACGCGGCCGATCACTGCCCGGACCCGACGAAGTGCACCTTGCTGCACTGCCCGCGGAAGGCGACGCCATGAACACCGAGCCGCGCCGTCTCATCATCCGCTGGCCTGAGAAAGCGATCGAGCTGGTGCCTCGGTCGCTCGAGCCAATCGACCACGCCGCAGCTCTCCACCCCGCTGGCCTCGTCGCCATCGAAGTCGAGGTGCCGGTGGGGCTGGTGTGGTCTCGGTTCAAGCCGTGGGGGTTGCTGCGACCTGAGGTGATGCCGTCGTCGTACGGGCCGGCCCCGTGCGTCCCGGTGGCGAGCGTCACCGACCATGACAGGGCCATGCTGCTCGAGCAGCTCCTCGTGGCCGTCGTGCCGGGTGTAGCCGCGCCCGACCCGGACACGTGCTCGGCCTGTAGGTCGTTCGGTGCATGCACGCCGCTTACGCGCCCGCAGTACGTCGATTCGTGGGGCCGTCACTGGACTCCGGCGAGGCCGCAGCCGACCGTTTGGAAGAACCCGACGCCCGCCATGGTCCGGCCGGTCAAGGTGGCGGTGCCCGCGCTGGTGGC
>JAMFST010000547.1 GCA_026225435.1 Labilithrix luteola | reverse complement strand
GCGCCAGCCCTGGCGACCGTGCACCAGGCGGCCGAGGAACACCGCCGCGCTGCCGTTGGTGGCGTTCTCGTCGAGCCGGTAGACGTCGAGCGCATCGGCCCCGTCGCCCGAGTCGGGTGCGGGAACCGAGCCGGGAATCGACGGCGGCATCGACGGGGGGATGGAGTCGGATGCGTCCGCCATCGCCGATGGCGTGGGCGGCGGATCGCTCCTGCGACCCGGCCGCAGCTCGTAAGACAGCCCCTCGGCCTCTTCGCGAAATCGCACGCGACCTCGCTCGACATTGATGATCGCGCCTTCTCCCACGGTGCAGAGCGTAGTGAATTCGAAACTCGTTACTAGCGAATTACGCACTGCATTCATCAAAGTATCGATTTCAAAGTAGACCGCGACATCATGCCCACCGCCCGGAAACAAACCGGGACAAAGTGCGGCGGCACAGCTTGTCCCGGCGAGAAAGATCGCAGGACAGGTTGTCCCGTGGACCCCGGTAGCAGGTAAGATGCGAGCCACGAGATGAGGACCGGCACGGATCTCAGCGGAGAGCTGCTCGATGGGCGCTTCCGCGTCGAGTCGACCGCCGGCCGTGGCCGGTTCGGCACGGTCTTTCACGGCCGCGATCAGACGCGCGGCGTGGCCTGCGCCGTGCGCGTGCTCGGCGTGCCTCCGCCTCTTCCGGCCGCCGGCGCTTCTGCGGCCGAGTCGCTCCGCGGCGCCTTGCGCGAGTGCGTGCTGCGCGGTCACAAGCTCGGGCAGAAGACCGGCGCGATGGTGAAGACCTTCGGCTTCGCCGTGCCGCCGGTGCCGGCCAACGCGGCCAGCGCGGGCATCGCCTACGTCGCGAGCGCCTGGCTCGACGGCGAATCGCTGGCCGAGTCGCTCGACCGCCGCCGCATCGAGGGGCTCACCGGTCTCAGCGCCGCCGACGTGCTCGCCGCGCTCGGGCCGGTGGCCGAGGCGATCGCCATCCTCCACGACCTCGGCGGCGTCCACGGTGCCTTGCATCCGCACGCCATTCGCCTGGTCACGCTGGGGCGCGTGCAGGAGGCGCGGCTCCTCGATGCCGGGCTCGAGACGGTGCTCCTCGGCGCCAACGGAGGGGCCAGCCGTGGCCCCTGGCACGCCGAGACTGACGCCTATCTCGCGCCGGAGCAGCTCTCTCCCTCGCTGGGCGATCCGAGCCCGCGCACGGACGTCTACGCGCTCGCCTTGCTCGTCCTCGAGCTGCTGGCGGACAAGCCGCCGATCCCGCTCGCGGGCGAGCGAGAGACGCGCGAGCAGGTGCTCGATCCGCTCGGTCGGCCGACGCCGGGCGTGCTGTCCATCGACGTCGAGCCGGTCGTGGCCGACGTGCTGGCGCGCGCCGTCTCGCTCGAGCCGCTGACGCGCTTCCGCGACGCCAACACCTTCTGGACCACGCTGAAGGCGGCGGTCGAGCGGGCCGTGCAGATGCCCCGTCCGTCGCGCATGTCGGTCGCGCGGGCCAACGACACCATCCAGATGTCCGGCGGCTCGCTCCCCTCGGTGCGCAGCCTCGACGCGCTGCTGGAAGCCGTCGCCGTCGAGCCGCCCCCACGCGAGAGCGAGGACGAAAACTCGAGAGAATGGGGCGGCGGCCCCGAGTGGCGCAGCAGCCACGGCGACGACAGCGGCAACGACGAGCTGCGCGAGGGGAGCTTCAGCGAGGAGGAGATCCCCCAGGCGGAGGACTCGTCGGACCTGGACGAGTCGCAGAACGAGCTCGCGCCGCGCACGCCGTCCACCTCGCGCATCCCGGTCGGCGCCATCTCCGCGCTCCCCGCCGGGCAGGTCCCCGTCGCGCCGCCCTCGCTCAGCGTGGCGCCTCCGCGGTGGAGCGGTGCCGCACGCAACGGAGCGGCGCCCGGTGAGCAGCGCTCGCGCCTCTCGCTGTTCGTCGGGCTCGGCGCCGGAGCCGCGCTCGGCGTCGCGCTCTTCGCCTACCTGCTCGGTGGCCCTTCGGCGGCCTCCCCTACCCTCCCCGTCCTCGACGCCGCGCCTCCGGGCGCCAGCGCTGCCATGGCCGCCCCCTTCGACGGCAAGCTCGCCGCCGGAGTCCTCGCCGCCGTCGACGCGCGCATCCCCAACTGCCGCTCCGCCGTCGGCCCCAGCGGCAAGGGGACCGTGCACCTCACCTTCGCCGCCGACGGCACCGTCAGCAACGTCACCATCGACCCGCCCTACGCGGGCACCAGCCGCGGCGTGTGCGTGACGGGCCTCTTCCGCACCCCGCGCGTGCCTCCGTTCAGCGGCTCGGCGGACCCGCTGGCGCACACGTTCACGTTCTGACGTCCGCGCCTCAGCGCTTCGTATCGAACTGCGTCGACAGGTCCCCGAAGAACGGGACCGGCCCCACGTGCGTGAGCTTGCTCTGCAGGTCCACCCAGATGTCGCCGCCGAGGTCGCGCCAGCGACGACAGAAGGCGTAGTCCTCCGACAGGTACTCGCCGGTCACCTTGTCGATCATCGTGTCGAAGAGCGCGACCCGGTTGGGGCTCGCCGCGCGCTCGACGTTCTGCGCGTGCACCTGCGAGTAGCGGAGCTCCGGATGCGCCGCGCACATCTTCTCCAGCGCCGAGCGCTTGATCATGAGAAAGCCGTTGCCGACGTGGCGCACCTTGGCGAACCCGTCCTTCGTCTCGATCTTGTTCCGGTCGAGAAAGCCGACGACGTAGTTCAGCCCCGCCGCCGCCGGGTTGCGCCGCCGCTCGTTGAGCGCGCGGACGAGCAGGTTGTAGTCGATGGCCTTGGCCGGGTAGGCCGCCGCCACCACCTCCGCGTCGAAGTCGAGCAGCCGGAACACCTGCTCGGGCGCGAAGCCCACGTCGGCGTCGATGAACAGCAGGTGGGTCGCCTCAACCTCGTCGAGGAACGCCGTCATCAGGTCGGCGCGCGCGCGGGTGATGAGCGCGTCGCCGGCGCCGAGGAGCCACTTCAGCTCCACGTTGCGCGCGGCGCAGGCGGTCTGCAGCACCAGCATCGAGTGCGTGTACGCGGTGGAGCAGAGCCCGCCGTAGCAGGGGGTCGCGACGAAGATGCGCGTTCGTTCGGCCATGCCGAACGTATACCGCGTTGTCCCTCGTCAGGGCATCGGTCGCGATTCGATCGAGCCGGTCGTCGCGTACGAGCCGTCGGCGAACTTGCAGAAGCCGTCCTGGTTCCCCTGCGCGTCGTGCGCGCTCACCAGCACGTGCTTCGACTTCACGCAGCGAAGCGTCCCCTGGCTCGCGCCGTGGGCGTTGCCGCCCGACAGGTCCACGTGCTCGGGATGCGTGACGAAGCGGTAGGCCTCGCAATCGAGCGTCCCGTCCGTCTTCTTGCACGAGGAGCTCACCTCGAGCCGGGCCGACGCGCTCTTCACCATCTCGACCGGCCCATCGTCGGTCTGCCAGGTCTCGGTGACGAGATCCGCCGGCGCCGGCGCCTGCGGATCGGCTCCGGCATCCGCAGCGCCCGTCCCCGAGCTCGGCGTCACGCTCGGGGTGCAGGCGGCGGTGACCAGCGCAGCCAGGAGCGCCGCGCCGAGGGCCGTCGTCGTCACGGCTGGTGCCGCACCAAGGTGCGCATCGCCTCGGTGATGCCGTTCAGCTGCGGCACGCTGGCGATCTCGAGGTTGTCCGCCAGGCCGATGCCCGGCAGGTGCGCGCCCGCCAGCAGCTTCGGCGGCGCGTGCAGCTCGTAGAACAGCTCCTCGGCCGCACGCCGGATCAAGTGCTCGCCAAAGTTGGTGATCTCGGTGTCCTCGTTCACGCAGAGGAGGCGGTTGGTCTTCTTCACGCTCGCCTTGATCGCATCCCAGTCGTACGGGTGCAGCGAGCGCAGATCGATCACCTCGACGGAGATCCCGTCTTTCGCCAGCTCGTCGGCCGCCTTGGAGCAGACCTGCACCATGCGCGCGTAGGTCACGACGGTGAGCTGCGTCCCCTCGCGGGCGGTGCGCGCCTTGCCGAGCGGGATGAACAGATCCTCCAGCGCCGGCCACTGCGGCGTCCAGTTGGCGCGATCGGCCAGCGGCGCGTCGATCATCTTGTTGAGCGCGCGCTCGTCGCTCGGCTCGCCGGGGATCTCCTCGCCGGGGAGCGCCTTGGCGCGCAGGAGAGCCTTGGGCGCGAGGAACATCACCGGGTTGGGATCGGCGATGGCCGAGAGCATCAGCCCGTAGGCGTCGCGCGGGTTCGAGGGAATGACGATCTTCCAGCCCGGCGTCCGCGTGGCCTGCGCGTCGAAGGAGTGCGAGTGGTACAGGCTCCCGTGGATGCCCGAGCCCACCGGCGTCATCATCACCATCGGCAGGTTGAACTGCCCGTTCGACGACCAGTACATGCCGCCGGCGAGCTTCAGCAGATCGATCGTATTGAAGGCGTAGTCGCAGAACTGGATCTCGCAGACCGGCTTCTGCCCGGCCATCGCCAGCCCCATCGCCGCGCCGATGATGCCGCGCTCGTCGAGCGGCGAGTTCCACGTGGTCTTGAGCCCCTGGGTCGCGGTGAAGACCCCCCCCAGCGGCGCCCCCACGTCTTCCCCGAAGATGTCCGTCACCCCGAGGCGCTCTTCTCCGACGTGGAGCGCCATGCGAATCGCTTGAACCATGGTGGCCATCAGCGCACCCCTCCCGGGACCTGGCCCGCCTTGTTGGTCGTCGCAAAGACGTGGTCGAACGCGCTCTCGGGCGTCGGCGGCGCTTCCTCGCGAACCTTCTTCAACGCGTCGAGCAGGTGCTGCGTGTAGCGCTCGCGCTGCTCGTCCATCTTCGCGCGCGTCGACAGCCCGCGCTCCTCCAGCTTCTTCTGGAACGTGCGCAGGCAGTCCACCTCGTCCTCGACGAAGTTCGCCCCCGACGACGACGAGTGCCCGTGCAGACGCGACACGCGCGCCTCGACGAGGAACGGCTTTCGCTCGGTGCGCACGTAGTCCATCGCCTTCTTGAGGCCGCGGTACGACGCCTCGGGATCGTTCCCGTCGATCAGCGCCGTCTGGATGCCGAAGGCGTTGGCGCGATCGGCGATCAGCTTCTCGCCGTGCTGCGTCGCCGCCGGCGTGCTGATTCCGTACTGGTTGTTCGTCACGATCATCAGGACGGGCAGCTCCTGCTTCGGGCGCGACGACCAGATGAGGCAGGTCGCGAAATCCCCTTCCGCCGTACCGGCGTCGCCGCCTTGCACGATGGTGATTCCGCGACCGCCGTGCCGCTTCTGCGCCATGGCCGTGCCCGGCGCCATCGAGAACTGCACCTCGATGGGGGAGCTGATGGGCACCAGGTTCCAGTCGAAGATGGCGGTGTGCGCCGCGAAGTTACGCCCGCCGGAGAACGGGTCGCTGGCGACGTTCTTCATCTGGCGGATGGCGTCGACCGGATCGGCGCCCATGGCGATGGCCGTGCCGGTCGAGCGGTAGTGCAGGTGCAGGTAATCATGCGCCGGCCCGAGCCCGCGATCGACCAGCAGGCCGAGCGGGATGTTGAAGGCTTCCTCGCCCGGTCCGCCAATCCAGAAGTACCCGTCCCCCTGCTTCTGCATGCGAATGAGGCGCTCCTCGAGGACGCGTGTCATCAGCATGTGGTCGTGGATCTGGAGGAGGAGCTCCGGGGAAAGCTGAGCCGAGGTCCCGTTTTCGCTTTTCGCTTCGGTGGCGATCACGGCGCGCACGCTAGCGGATTTTTTCCGGCGTCAGTAGGTGCCGATGAGGATCGGCATGTATCGACCCGGTGTGTCACCGCGGCGTGACTTCATGGTGATGAGCTGGGCCGTGGTGTCGCCCACACTGTTCACCGTCACAGTTATCGAGCCGGTCTGACCATTGACACCCTGCGGCGTGTCGACGCTGATCGTGAGGCGGGACGGCGATACCTCGTCGATCACGTTCCCTTCGATGGCGGAGAGGAACCAGCCGCCGTCGGTCGGCACGTCGCTCACGAAGGTGAACGGGATGGTGCGCGTCGAGCCCGGTGGAATGCGGTAGCCCTCGGAGCTGTGCCGCGTCCCGTCATCGGCGGTGACCGTCACCGTGTCCGGGTCGCTGATCGAGATGTTGTAGTACGGCTCGCTCGGCGCCAGCGGCACGCAGGGGTCGTGACCGGCAGCAGCCGACTCGTTCGACCAGGTGCGCTGCACGTAGAACGGCAGGTCGGCCCCCTCCTGGTAGTAGGAGGCGAGGTAGTTCTCGCAGGCGTCGGCGATCTCGTCCTGCTCGTCGTTGTACATCTCGAACGAGTAGTGCTGCTGGTCGAAGTAGAGCCACCCTGGCGCCACGTCGGGCAGCGGATCGGTCACCGACTCGATGATCTCGTGCGCCGCGGTCGCCGTCACGCTGGCGAGCAACGTCGGCACGGTGGGGTCGCCGACGGCGCACAGCTCGGGGATGACGCCGTAGGGATAGTACGGCCCCGACTCGGAGTCGTAGCCGGTCTCGGTGTGGTAGCCGGCCACCGTGGAGCAGGCGTCCACCACCTTGCCCGTCCCGTCGACGGTGGTGAACGACACCGCTTGCGGGATGTAGATCATGTACACGGTCTGGTCGGTGTAGGCCGGCCAGGCGCCGCTCTTCACGTTGCTGGTGACGAAGGAGTCGAGCGAGTCCTCCGACAGCGACGACGGCGCGGCGGTCGCGATCTCCAGGTTCTCGTTGGTCGCGGCGCCGACGCCGTACTCCGCGGTCGTCGAGCTCCAGTAGGTCGACGAGCCGATGGCGCCGGCGAAGGCCTCGATCTGCGCGAGGTTCGGGTCGTCCTTCCAGACGACGGTCACGATGTGCGGCGCCGAGAGCACCTTCCCCCCGCTGTTGAGCGTGATCTGCGCGATGTCCACCGTCACCGCGGGGTAGCTGGCATCGAGCTCCGCGAGGCCGGGATCGTTCGGCCCGGCGTCGGCATCGGCATCGGCGGCGGAATCGGCGGCGCCGAGGATGCCGGCGTCGAACACGGGCGAACCGCTGTCGTCACCGCTCAGCAAGGGAGGGTCGCTGCTCGATCCTCCGCCGCCGCACGCGGCTGCGAGCCCGGGAATCGCACAGAAGACAAGAAGCGAGAAGGACCCGTACCGCAGGCGGTTCAACGTCATGAACGACGTGAAGTGTACCCGAGCGCGGCGATCCGATCACCGAAGCTGCCAGCAATGTAAGCAGCACTGCCTACAGCGGTTCTAGTGGCTGACGTGCTCGTCGTCGTGCGCGGCCATGTAGCGGAGGAGCAGCTTCATATCGACCGGCTTCTTCACCACCGGCGTGCCCGGCGGCACGTCGTTGGACGCGGCGGCGACGACGATGACGTGGCGAGCGTGCGGCGAGTCGGGCAGCTCCTTCAAGCGATCCATGAATTGATATCCGTTCATGATCGGCATGTTGATATCGAGCAAGATGAGGCACTGGTGGCTCATGTTGCGCAGGATGCCGAGCGCCTCGAGCCCGTTGGCGGCGCGGAAGACCCAGTAGCCCTCGTCTTCGAGGGCTTCACACAGCGTCTCTCGAGCGTCGTCGTCATCCTCGACGACCAGAACGGCTTCGCACCCCATGACCGGATGATGGGCGCAGAATTGCCACGTTCGCAATGCGATACTCCGGCAGAGCTTCGGTAAGTTTTTTCCGTGCGGCGGTCGCTCGGCTCCGTGGGTCCAGGCGCGGGCCCAGTCAGCGCGGATCTTCACAGCAGCGAAACCCGACTTCGTAGAAGCGGAAGTCGGGCGAGTGCGCGTCATTGGTCCCGCGGCATCCGGTCCACGGCTTCGCCCAGAAGCCGCCCATGAGCGACAAGCGGAAGCGATGCTCGGGGCGCGACGTCACCCACTCCTCGACGTTGCCGGTGAGGTCGACCACGCCGTCCGACGACACGCAGCTCGCGCGCTGACCGCTGGGCTCGCCTTGCCACAGCCGATCGCTCTCGCGCATGCGGATCGCGGGATCCGCGGACATGAGCGCCTTCTCGTCGAACTGCCGCCACGACTTGTCCGAGTCGCAGACGGTGGTGTCGACCTTCCAGCCGTACACCCACGGGAGCGCTTGATCGCCCTCGCAGGCGCTCTCCCACTCGCTCTCGCCGCACAGCCGCTTCCCCTTGGCGGTGCACCAGGCCTCCGCCTCGTCGCCCGAGAGCTCCACCAGGGGCTTGGCGCCGCGCTGGTTCGGCGCCTCGTAGCGGTCCATGCAGGTGCGCACGTGCTGCACCGCTCCGCTGCGTGTCGTCACGTTGGGCGTGTACGCGAAGCAGTGCTTGCCGCGCTGATCGGTGCAGACGTGATCGACCTTCTCCGAGTGGTCGTGCTCCACCAGCGCCATGTCGGCGGGGCACGCGCTCGCGGATGCCACACCCGATGACGCAGGTGGAAGGCCCGACGCGTCAAAGAGGGAAGCGGGGAGCCAGAAGGCGAGCCAGGCGTAGTGGGGATCCATGTCGCGATCGGCGAGTGTACTCTTGCCTGATGCGCAGGACGGAGCGGCTCGAGCTCGTGCCGATCACGGTGGAGATGGTGGAAGCCATCTTCCGTGATGACCGGCGCGCGTGCGAGCAGCTGGCGCAGGCGAGCATGCCCTCGGCGTGGCCCGGCAAGTCGCTCGTCGAGCAAGCGTTCTCCACCTCGCTCGAGGCGATCCGCGCCGAGCCCGAGCGCCTCCTCTGGGGCGACCACCTGATCCTCGATCCGAAGGAGAAGCGGGTCGTCGGCAGCGTCGTCTTCCACGGCCGCCCCGACGAAGGCGGCTGCACCGAGGTCGGCTACGGCATCGAGCGCACCTCGCAGGGGCACGGCTACGCGACCGAAGCGCTCGCCTCGGTGATGGACTGGGCGTTCGAGGCGGGCGCCGGATGCATCTTCGCCGTCACGCCCACCTGGCACACGGCATCCATCCGCGTCCTCGAGAAGTGCGGCTTCGCCCGCGCCGGCACGCGCGACCACGACTTCGTCGAGTTGCTTCTCTTCGAGCGACGGGCGACAAGCGGCACGTGAAGTCTCCCGTTCGCCGCGCGCTCGTCGTCGCCGGTCTCACCGTCTCCGTCACTTCGATCGCCGGATGCCGCTCGGCCGGCAAGAGCGACGCGCGCGCCGAGGCCCGTCACTCGCGCCCCGACTCCGGCTTCGACGCCGGCACCGCGCTGGTCGACCCGGCCACGGGTGCGCCCATCTTGCTCACCGGCGATCGCCTGCCCGACGGCTTCCCCAAGATCGTCCCGCTCTACCCCGGCGCGAAGATCCTCGGCGCGCTCGTCACCACCATCGACGGCAAGCGCCGCTGCGAGGTCACCCTGGGCACGGCGGACCAGACCGCGCAGGTCGACGACTTCTACCGCACGCACCTGAAGGGCTTCATCCCGGCCCGCGAACGCCCGGCCAGCGGCAGCGGCGAAGGGCTCGAGCGCACCCTCGATGCAGCCGACGCCGCCGTCCCGTTACGCGTCGTCGTCACGTCGACGAAGAGCGGTCTCGGCAGCTCTGTACAGATCGTCACCGTCGAGGGCTGACTCCGCGAGCGCGGAGCCGGCTGCTCACTGCGGCAGCTCGCCCGCCTCGAAGCTCGCGTCGAACGACGGATCCGAGACGATGCCGCCATCGTCCGGCACCTCCGGCGCGCTCCCGCCATCGAGCAGGTTGACCCCCAGTTGCGTGCCGCCGTCCGGCGTCGCGCGGCAGATCGTCAGCACCGCATCGCCGGACGCGAGCTGGTAGCACCCGTGCCCCGCCGGGCATGCGACGGTGGTGCTGCAGTAGCTCGTGCAGGTCCCCTCCCCCGCGGACGGCTCGTCGCACGTCAGCCCCGCGCCGCACGTCGCGACGCCAAGCGTGTTCTCGCACGCGGTCCCGAAGCCGGCCGCCGCCAGCGCCGTCACGCAGCGGTAGTCGCCGGTCGTCTGCGTCGGCCAGCAGGTGTCGCCTGCGGCACAGGCCGCTCCACCCGGAGTGCAAGCGGCCGGAGCATCGCTCGTGCTCGTCGAGCAAGCCTGCGCAGCGGTCAACGCCGCCCCCGCAAGCACGGTCGCAGCCCAAGGCGCCCACCGAAACCGCCCACGCGTTCTCATCGTCAGGACGCTATGCCACAAAAACCGGGGCCCACAAAAACGAACATCCCCCGCACCTCATCGAGATGCAGGGGACGCGCGCGACGCTC
>JAMFST010000546.1 GCA_026225435.1 Labilithrix luteola | reverse complement strand
AGGTGCAGCTCGGTGGTGAAGCTGAAGTTGTGATCGGTGCCCGGCGTGTTGCCGAAGCCCGCGTCGTCGAGGGGGAAGTAGTTGAGGCTCTCGAAGGTGGAGATGGGGCCATTGGCGGCGAAGGTCAGGTAGACGAGGTACGGGGCGTTGACGCCCGCCGTGTCGCGGTACCACTGGTCGAAGTTCGTCTGGTTCGTCATGCACTGGCCGCCGGGGCAGCCGTGGCCGGTGGGCATGTCGTCGGAGCAGTGGTCGGCGAAGATCGGCTTGTCGCCGCTGAGCGTGCTCTCGACCAGGCCGGTCGTCAGGCCGCAGTTGTAGTTCTCGAAGTCCGGATCGCCGCCGTCCTGCCGGCCGTAGCTGCGGAAGTCGCGCACGACGCCGACGACCGCGCTGCAACCGCCGCCACCCGTCGAGGTGATGATGGTGCTGGCGTCGCCGGTATCGGCGATCGCTGCGCCGAGCGCGTAGCCGCCGAACTCGGTGGCGACGAAGTCGGCGGGCTGGCTGTAACCGCCGGCGTCGGTGCTACCGAGCACGAGGCTCGGGCTGTCGGTGGTGGCGTCGCCGAGCGCTCCGCCGTCACCGGTGCCGCCACCGCTGTCGCCATTTCCGTCGCCGAAGCCCGACGGATCCGAGCTGCTACCGCAGGCAATGACCGTCGCGGTGGTGGCCGAAACGAGCGCGGCGCACCCGAGGATCCTGGTTCGTCGTTTCATGCCTCTCCAGTAGGACACGCTTGCGCGACGAAGTCGACCCGTGCCCCTGCTCCCGGACCGGGTACTCTGAGCCACGGGAGCGGCGCCAGGAATGCCCGAGGACGTGGGAGCCTTGCTGCAGGCGGGCACGCAGCACCACCGGGAGGGGCGGGTCGGCGAGGCCGAGGCGCTCTATCGACGCGTGCTCGCGGTCGAGCCCGACCACGTGGCGGCGCTGGTGAACCTGGGCGTGGCGATGGCGGATCGGCCGCACGAGGCAGCGGAGCTCCTCGCACGCGCGGTGAATCTCGCGCCCGGGCTGTCGCAGGCGCACAACAACCTGGGCAACGCCTACCGCCGTCTCGACAGGCTCGACGAGGCCACCGCGGCCTACCGTCGCGCCGCCGATCTCGCCCCCGGCGACCCGGAGGTGCGGAGCAACCTCGGCGCCGTCGCCAAGGACGCGGGGAGGATCGACGAGGCGATCGCCAGCTACCGAGCCGCGCTGGGCCTGCGGCCCGATCTCCCGCTTGTACATAGCAACCTGATCTACGCGCGGCTCTTCGACGGCGAGACGGACGAGCGATCGCTGCTCGAGGAATGCCGTCGCTGGAGCGCTCGCTTCGCCGCTCCGCTGACGCCGGCCATGCTCGCGCGCGCGCCAGATCGAGATCCCGAGCGGCGCCTCTGCATCGGCTACGTCGGCAACGGCTTCCACGATCACTGCCAGGCGCTCTTCCTGGTGCCGACCTTCGAGCAGCGTGAACGAGAGCGCTTCGAGGTGCACGTCTTCTCGGGAGCGCTGCGCGCCGACTCCACCCGCGATCGACTGCGCCAGGCGACCGACGGCTGGCACGACGTTCACGGGATGAGCGACGAGGCGCTCGCCGCGCTCGTCACGAGGGAGCGGATCGACATCCTCGTCGATCTGACGATGCACATGGCCGGCGGGCGGCTCGGGGTGTTCGCCCGGCGGCCTGCTCCGGTGCAGGTGACCTGGCTCGCCTACCCGGGGACGACCGGCCTCGACTCCATCGACTACCGCCTGACCGATCCGGGCCTCGACCCGGTCGACCCGCCGGGCGAGAGCGACGGCGCGTACTCCGAGCGCTCGGTGCGGCTGCCCGCGACCTTCTGGTGCTACGACCCGCTGTGCGACGTCGCGGGGAGCGAGCTGCCGGCGCGGCGGGCCGGCGGCGTGACCTTCGGCTGCCTGAACAACTTCTGCAAGGTGAGCGACGCGTCGCTGCGCCTCTGGGCGCCCGTCCTGCGCGCCGTGGCCGGCTCGACGCTGCTGCTCCTCGGCCCCGAGGGGGCGTCGCGCGCGCGGGTGATCGAGACGCTCGGACGCGAGGGGATCGACGCGTCGCGGATCCACTTCGTCGGACGGCAGGCACGGCGCGACTACCTCGAGGTCTTCCACCGCATCGACGTCTGCCTCGACACCCTGCCGTACAACGGCCACACGACCAGCCTCGACGCGCTGTGGATGGGGGTGCCGGTCGTCACGCGCATCGGCGCCACCGTGGTCGGGCGGGCGGGGCGGTCGCAGCTGGGGAACCTCGGGTTGAGCGATCTCGTCGCCACGAGCGATCAGCAGTTCATCGACATCGCCTGCACGCTCGCGGGCGATCTCGACCGCCTGGAGACCCTGCGACGCACCTTGCGTGAGCGGATGCGCCGCTCGCCGCTGATGGACGCCCCGGCCTTCGCCCGCGGGCTCGAGGCCGCGT
>JAMFST010000545.1 GCA_026225435.1 Labilithrix luteola | reverse complement strand
CGTCGTCGGCGCGTGCAGGATCGAGGTAGCCGTACGCGCCTTCTCGCCCGGCGAAGGCGTAGCGATAGGGCAGACCGTCGGGACGCGCGGCGAGCGAAGGGGGCGGCGACGGATCTTGATCCGACAGCTCGGCGACGTCGGAGCAGATCCAGGCGAGCGGCCCGACCAGGTACCAGCGCCCCTGGCAGCCCGCACCGCGCGCAGCGGCGTAGAGCGGCAACGGCACTCCGCTGCGGGCGCTCCCCCGGCGCTCCTGCGTCCCGCCCGGACGGCTGTACACCGCCGGATCCTCGTGCGCGCTCGGCGGTGCACGAGGCACCACCGCGGTGACCCACGAGGGGACCGGCACGTCGCTCGGATCGGTCCAGGGCGGTAAGGCGGGCGACTCCAGCCGCGGCGCCGCCGCGCTCGCGCTCCCCACCGAACAGACGATCGCGACCACCGTGCAGCCGGCCTGGCGAAGTCCGCGCATCAACCGTCGTCCAGCTTCTGCGGCAGCCGCAGAACAAATGTAGCGCCGTGGGGGGTCGAGCTCACGGTGATCGTCCCCTGATGCTCCTCGGCGATCTTCTTCACGATGGCCAGGCCGAGCCCGGTGCCGCCGCGCTTGCCGCTCGTCACGAACGATTCGAACACCCGGTGCTCGATCTCCTTGGGGATGCCCGGCCCGGTGTCGCTGAAGGTCATGAGCACCGGCTCGTCCGCCGCCAGCTTGTCGCGCGAGACGTTGATGGTGAAGGTGCCGCCTTTCGTCCCCATCGCCTCGGCGGCGTTGCGCGCCAGGTTCTGCACGATGCGCAGCAGCTTCCCCTCGTCGAAGCGCGCCGTCCCCTTGTCCTCGAGGTCGAGCACCAGCTGCACGCCGCTGGACGCGAGCTGCGACTCGAGCTGCCCGCGCACGTCCTCGAAGAACTTCGTCAGGTACACGCGCCGCACGAGCACGCTGCGCTCGCCGCGGGCGAACTCGAGCACCTCGCGCTGCATCGCCCGCAGGTGCTCGAACTGCTTGAGGACCAGGCCGGCGTACTGCTCGCGCTTGGCCTTCTTCCCCTCGACCTCCATCTTCTGCACGTAGCCGCTGATCACCATGAAGGGGGTCTTCATGTCGTGGATCACGCCGGAGAGGAGGCGGCCGATGGTGGTGAGCCGCTCCTCGCGCTCGCGCGATTCACGGGCCAGCTGCAGGCGAAGCGCGGTGGAGGCGTTGGCGGCGATGCTCGGAAGGAGCAGCTGCTCCTCGGGGCCGAAGGGGCGGCGGTCGCGCTTGTTGTAGAGTGCAAGCACGCCCATCGTCCCCTCCTCCCCCTCGAGCGGGACGGCGATCACCTCGCGCCAGTCGACGCCCGCCTTGACCAGCTCGTCGTCGGGGAAGCGTCGCTCGTCGACGCGCGCATCGTCGCTCACCACCGTCTCGCCATGGCGGAAGGCGTAACCCGCGAGCCCCTCGGCTTCTTTCAGGGTGATCTTGCGGAGCTTCTTCGCCTTGTCGTCGAGCAGGTGCAGGGTCATCACGCCGGACGACGGATCCTGCAGGAGAACCGCCGCACCGCGCGCCTCGCAGCTGCGCATGGCCTCGCCGAAGACCGCCAGGAGCAGCTCGTCGAGCGTGGTCGCCCGCCCCATCGCGCTCTCGAGGCCGAAGAGCAGCTTGAGGTCGCGCACGCGGTGCTCGAGCTGCTCCTTGATGTCGAGGAGCTGCATGTTCTTCTGCGTGACCGAGAGGAAGAGGCGCGAGTTGTCGATGCTGATGGCCGCCTGCGTGGCGAGCGCCGCCAGCACCACCGCGTCGGTGTCGGTGAAGACGCCGTGCGCACCGTGCTCGTCCGGGCTCTTGTTGAGCACCTGGATGACGCCGATGATCCGCCCGAGGTGGTTCTTCATGGGCGCGGCGAGGATGGAGCGGGTGCGGTAGCCGGAGCTCACGTCCCATTCCTGGTTGAAGCGCGGATCTTCGTAGGCGTCCTCGATGCGCAGGCTGCGCCCGGTGCGCGCCACGTGCCCGGCGATCCCCTTGCCGACCTTGAGGCGGATGGAGCGCACCTCGTCCCCCTGGACGATGCGGCTGACGAGCTCGTCGTTGGCCTCGTCGAGCAGGTAGAGCGTGGCGCGGTCCGCCTCGAGCGCCTCGGTCGTCTTGGTGAGAATCAGCTCGAGGAGCTGGTCGAGATCGAGCGTGGTGCCGAGCGCGAGGCCGACCTCGCGGAGCGCGTGGCTGACCCGCTTCTCGTGGAGCAGCGTCGCTTCGAGCTCCGCGATGCGCGCCGCCGAGCTCACCGGGGCGGGTGGCGCATCGGGGGCAGTGAGCAGCCCGGCACGCCGCACCGGCGGGGGCCGCGGCGTTTCTTCACGCTCGCCCTCCTCGGACGCCGGGCGTGACGCGCTCTTCCACCTCACTGTCACGAGGGCAGATCCTACCCTTTGCGCTCCTAGGAGTTTCGGCTAAAGCGCTTGGCCCAGCCCCGCCATGCCCAAAACGCTCATCGTCACCCCGACGTACAACGAGAAGGACAATCTGCCGCTGTTCGTCAACGCGGTGCGGGGCGCGATGCCCGAGGCGGACGTTCTCATCGTCGACGACAACTCGCCGGACGGTACCGGCAAGCTCGCGGACGACCTGGCGGCCCACGATCCGCATGTGCGCGTGATGCACCGCCCGGGGAAGCTGGGGCTCGGCACGGCATACCTGCAGGCCTTCGGCCAGGGCATGGCCGAGGGGTACGACCGCTTCTTCGAGATGGACGCCGACCTGTCGCACGACGTCCGCTACCTGCCGGCCTTCGTCGCCGCGATGGACCAGGGGGCCGATGTGGTCATCGGCTCGCGCAACATCCCGGGCGGCGGCGTCGAGGGCTGGGGCCTCCTCCGCCACGCCATCTCCAAGGGTGGATCCATCTACTCGCGCACCATCCTCGGGCTGTCGGTCCGCGACCTGACGAGCGGCTACAAGGCGTTCAGCCGCCGCGCCCTCGAGGCGATCGACCTGCCGACGGTGGAGTCGAACGGCTACTCTTTCCAGATCGAGATGACCTACCGCGCCGTCCTCCGCGGCATGACCGTGCGCGAGGTCCCCATCGTCTTCGTCGACCGCCGCGCCGGCACCTCGAAGATGAGCAGCAAGATCTTCCTCGAAGCGATGGGCGTCGTGTGGAAGCTCCGCGCCAACCAGCTGCGCGGAAAGAGCTAATCGGCAGCAGCGGCGCTCCAGGGTCCACGGGACAGCGCGAGGAGGATCACCCGCCGCGCATCGCGTCGTCCATGATGAAGCTGGCCAGCTCCAGAGTGGGCCGGTAGCTGGTACCACGCGCAGGAAGAGCTAGCGATCCGCGCACGGCGTCGCTCGGTCAGGGACGACGCGAACGGTGCTACAGACGGCACTCCACCAAGAAGGAGATCACGTCATGCCGCTCGTTCTCACGTCGGAAATCAAGGACCTCGTCAACAACGGCCTCACCACCGGCAACCCGCTGGTACTCGCGGTCGTCGACGCCGACAACAAGCCTTCGCTCTCGTTCCGCGGCTCGACGCAGGTCCACAGCGACGACCAGCTCGGGCTCTGGATCCGCAACACCAGCGGCGGCACCATCGAGGCCGTCAAGAAGAACCCGCACGTCGCGCTGATGTACCGCTCGGCGACCACGCCGCTGCTCCAGTTCCACGGTCGCGCGCGCATCGCCACCGACGAGGCCGAGCGCACCAAGGTCTACGACCGCGCCCCCGACCGCGAGCGCGCGGGCGATCCCGAGAAGAAGGGCATCGCCCTCATCATCGACCTCGACAAGGTCGCCGGCGTCCTCAGCTTCGGCGCGGACGGCCCAGTGTTCGCGAACCT
>JAMFST010000544.1 GCA_026225435.1 Labilithrix luteola | reverse complement strand
CCGGAGCCGTTTGCCGCCGGGTTCACGGCGGAGGCGGTGCGCAGCTGACCCGCGCAGATGCCGCGAGCGCTCTCCGCCTGGAGAGCGGCGGTGCAAGACCAAGCCTCTCCACCCTGGAGCTCGCGGGGTGGCGTCAAGTGCCGCCGCGAAGGTAGCGAGGCTCGCTAGCTCGTCTCCAAGGTGCTCGCGAAGCACAGCAGATTCCCGTCGGGATCGCGGACGAGGAAGTCGCGCGCGCCCCACGGCTGCTCCTTCAGCGTCTGCGCGAAGGCGACCCCGCGTGCCTGCAGCTCGAGGAACAGCGCTTTGACGTTCTCGACCGGGATGTTCGCCGTCAGCACGTCTTCGTCCGCGTCGCCGCCGCCGTCCGCGTCCGCTTCTCCAGCCCGCGCGCCTCGGTAACGCGCCGGCGCGTGCACGTGGCGAAGGTTGATGCGCGCGCCGCCGCGCTCGACCAGCCCGTAGAACGGGGGCTCGCCGTACAGGTAGACCACCGCGAAGCCGAGATCGTCGCGGTAGAAGGCGACCGCGCGGCTCACGTCGGCGACGAGCGCCTGCGGATAGGCGGCCACGAGGCGAGGTTCGCCGCTCGTCGCTGGAGGTGGGGCCTCGGGCTTGCTCGTCGCGCTGGTTGCGCTCGCGCCGGCCGCGTCTGCCCAGCTCGCGAACCCCTCCTCGCGCGCGACCACCTCCAGCGCGTCCACCAGCGCAAAGCGCGCCGCGAGGATCATCTTGTCCGACAAGGCGGCGAAGGGTGGATGCCCGCGACGCAGCCGGGTCGCGACAGGGATGTGAGCGGCGCGATGCTGCTTCACCAGCGTCTTCGCGCGCTTCTTTAGGTTCTCGAGGTTGGGCACGGGCGCCACCGATCGGCCGCAGTCCGCGTCAGGCCGACGAGATAGCCAAGATTCTCTGGCAGGCGGGCGTTGCCCTTCCCGTGCGGACCCGGGTGCGTCCTGCCGAAGCGGAGACAGTTTGGCCGCCAAGGTCACGGCCGTCAACTCGGGGCCGTGGGCGTCCGGCGAGAGGTCACACCGCCGTCCGCCCGTGGCCCTCCCTGTATGGCACGTGCAGCACGGAGAGAAGGCCGTGCAAAGCCCTGGCGGCGTTCAAGGTTTCGTCGGCGGGTCGACGTAACGTGATTTCTCGAACCGCCCGGCGACCATTTTGGGCGGTAGCCGTCGGGAAGTCGATGCGTCGAGACGCCACGCGGCCACCGTCGGAGTCGGCACGCGAGCGAATCTAGCCGCGCTCGTGCTCGGTGTCCGGCGTCGCTCGGATCCCCTCGTGCGCGGCCTGAAGGACGGCCCAGGCCTTGAAGGACAGGTTCCGTGCCGCGATGCCGAGAGCCGTGCCGGGAACGAGGAGATGAGACATGAGCCCGATCCCCCGCTGTCTGGCCCGGATCGCCTTCCGATGCTCTCGCTCGTACGCGGCGAAGGCGCGAACATGGTCGCGCGGAGCTTCCGTCAGCGCCGCTGCGAGGCGAGCCGCGCCGGTTATGGCGTTGCTCGAACCTCCCCCGAGGAACGACACGCACGACGCCGCGTCGCCGACGAGTGCGACGCGGCCGTGGGACCATGATGCGAGCCGCACGCGCATGACGGCGTCGAAGTAAAAATCGGCGACACCGCGCAAGTGATCGAGGAGCTCGGGCGCGCGAAAGCCGGCGTCCCGATACGTCTCCTCGAGGATCGCGCGCTGGCGTGCTTCGTCGCGTGGGTCCAGGCGGGCGAGGGGACGCCGACGGAACATGAGCGCCGCGACCGCCTCGCCCGTCCCGGGATGGATGGTGATCGCGCGATCGGGGACATTGTACATCAGGATCTCGTCGCGATTCTCCGCCGGACGCCCGAGCGGGAAGGTCGCCACGTACATACCCAGGTTCTCGAGCCTCCCCGCCGCATCGCCGAAGGCGAGAGCGCGCACGTTCGAGCGTAGACCATCGCAACCGATCACGAGATCGAAGCGCGCGGGCGCATTCCGCTCGAAGGTGACATTCACCCCGCTGGTATCGGCTTCGAGCGCGACGATCGATTCGTCGAACAGCGCGCGTGCGTGCGTCTGTGCCGCTTCGCAGAGGATGCGGGAGAGGTCGCCGCGCGGAATCTCGATGTGGCGCGGTCCGTTCACCGGCAGGCTCGTCGTCGCTCGCCGCCGCCCGTCGCGGCCGAGGAGCACCAACCGGCGGACGCTCGTCGCCGCGACGCGAAGCGCGGGAACGAGCCCCATCCCTGCCGCGACGTCGAACGCCGCTCCTTCGACGTCGACCGGCGTACCGCTCGAGCGAAGCCCGCGGGCTCGCTCGACGAGAGTCACGCGAAAGCCGCGCCGTCCGAGGAGAAACGCGAGCGTCGCGCCGGCAATTCCGGCGCCGGAGACGAGAACGGTGGGCTGCTGCATGGACTCGTGAACCTCCTGATCTGACCGATGGTCAGTTCATGGAGTATGAACTTGTCCGATGGTCAGTCAAGGCGTAGCAAGAATCGATGGATCCTTCCGAGACGCGCCTCCGCATCCTCCGCGCGGCGCTCGGCGAGTTCGGCACGCGCGGCTTTCACGCGACCTCGGTTCAGGCGATCGCCTCGCGCGTGGGCGTGTCGAAGGCAGCGGTGCTCTATCACTTCGAGACCAAGGACGAGATTCTCGCCGCCCTGACCACGCCGATGCTCGACGCCATGGAGTCCGCCCTCGTCGCCGCCGAGCTCTCCAGCGCGAAGGAGGCGGGACTTCTCGCGCTCACCGGTCTCCTCGAAGTCTTCCTCGCCCACCGCTACCTCATGCGCATGAGCCTCCACGATCTCGCGCTCGTTCAAGGGGTTACCTTCGACCGCTACCGTAACGCTGCCCTCCGGGCGAACGTGCTCCTCGCTGGACCGAGCCCCGACCTCCGCGCCAAAGTCCGCGCGGCGCAGGCGCTCGCGATGGTGAGCGATCCGGTTGTCCTCTACGCCGACGAGCCGACCGACGTCCTCCGGGAAGTGGTCCTCGAAGGAGTGCGCGGCCTCCTCGGCATCTTGCCCCAGCACGAGGAGCCGCCCAACCGCCGAGGGCGGAGGACGGTCATGAGCCCCGCGCTCGCGAAGAAGGCGCACCGGCTGCACGCGGCGGGAGAATCACCGGACGCGATCTCGAGCGCGCTCGGGGTCTCGCGGGCGACCATCTATCGATTTTTGAGACAATTTAGACACTAATTTGAGACAAGAGTGGCAGCACTTCTCGCTGCGAGAGTGGGCGTCGTTGTCAGTCGATCGGTAGATTCACGAAGAGTCCGGGCCGAGCGACTGCCGACCGCATTGAGGGCAAGTGCCTGCCTGCTTTTTCTCGTCGCTTGGTTGGAATGCGGCAACATGCACTCAGTTCGGTAGTTTGTCGTGTATTGATTTTTTGT
>JAMFST010000543.1 GCA_026225435.1 Labilithrix luteola | reverse complement strand
GCCGGCCAGCTCCGCTTGCAGCGGCTCGGGCGGCGCGACGCCCGAAGCGGAGCTGTTCGAGCTCTCCCGGCGTGCGGATGACCGCGAGATCCTGCGTCGGCTCAGCATAACCAGGGATCCGTCGCGCGCAGGGGAGGCCTGCGCGCGCGGTCCGGCGTTCGAGACGACTACTGGATCGCCTTGTCCAGCTTGTCGAGCTCGGCGTTGGCGTTGGCCGTGGTGACCGACGTGGCTGCGGTGGCCTCGTAGGTCTCCTCGGCCGGGACTGCCGCCACGGCCGCCGGAGCGACGGTCGCGGTGGTGGTGGCAGCGGCCGTCGCCGTCGGGGCGGCGGTGTCAGCGGCCATGGGAGCTGCGTCCGGCGCCGCCACGGCGACGGTGGCGGTGGCCGACGGAGCCGGCGGCATCTCGTCCTTCTTCTCGTCCTTGGAACAGGCGGTCAGGAGGACAGCGACGAGCAATGCGGAGATCGAAATGGTCTTCATCGGAACCCCAGCTTGATACGAAGGTCGGTCATGACGCGGACGTGGCGCGCGTTCTCCCGAGCGAGGATGGCGTTGGCGCGGGCGAGCATCACCGCGTTGTGCGTGTCGTGCGCGATGTCGATGATGCGATCGAGCTGCGCCTGACGCTCGGCGTCGAGCGCGAGCTCCGCGTGACACTCCGGACGGGCGAGGAAGTCCGCGCCCCACACGCCGGCGAGCTGGACCTGGTGCTGGGAGAGGCGCTGGTTGCGCTGCGCTTCCCACTCCGCCTGGTTGCGACGGAGGTTGTCGCGCTCGGCCAGGCGCTGTGACTGCAGCTGGTTGAAGCGGTTGGCGAAGTCTCCGGGCGGCAGCGGCGCGCCAGGGGGAGCCGGGCGCATGCCGGGAGCCATCGGCGCGCCGGGAGGAGCCGGACGCATGCCCGGCGGAGCGGGCGGCGCCGGGCGCGCACCCGGCGGCTGCGCATGGGCGACCGATGCGACCGACATCAACGTGGTGGAGCCCGCGAAGATCGCGGACAGCACGAGAGGGACCCAATTTTTCATGGCGGTCACCCTAGGCGAGTTTCAGCGGCCTGTGGCGTGTCGTTATGCCTCGGCCGCGCGTTCGCCTGAGCCAATTTGCGGCGGTCCAAGTGCGGAACCGCCGGGATACAGTCGTTCGAGATGGCCACGAACGCGAAGCGGCGCGCCCGGCCGGCGAAGGCCGCCAAGGCGAGCACCGATCTCCCCAAGGCCGCCACCGGCGTGCTGGGGCTCGATACCGTCACCTCCGGCGGCTTCCCCCGCGGCCGCCCCACGCTCATCTGCGGCAGCGCGGGCTCCGGCAAGACGCTCCTCGGGATGCAGTTCCTCATCCACGGCGCCAAGAACGGCGAGCCGGGCGTGGCCGTCACCTTCGAGGAGACCGAGGAAGACCTGGTGCAGAACGTCGCCTCGCTCGGCGTCGATCTGCCGGCCATGATTCGCCAGAAGAAGATCGCCATCGATCACATCCACGTCGACCGCAGCGAGATCCTCGAGACCGGCGGCTACGACCTGTCTGGGCTCTTCGTGCGCCTCGAGCACGCCATCGACTCCATCGGCGCCAAGCGCATCGTCCTCGACACCCTCGAGGTGCTCTTCTCCGGCTTCACCAACGCTGGCGTCATGCGCGCCGAGCTCGAACGCCTCTTTCGCTGGTTGAAGGACAAGGGGGTCACCGCCGTCGTCACCGGCGAGCGCGGCGACGCCACCCTCACCCGTCACGGGCTCGAGGAGTACGTCTCCGACTGCGTCATCGCGCTCGACCAGCGGATGAACGATCAGATCGCCACCCGCCGCGTGCGCGTCGTGAAGTACCGCGGCTCGAGCCACGGGACCAACGAGTACCCGTTCCTGATCGGCGACGACGGCATCAGCGTCCTCCCCATCACCGGCATCGGGCTCGATTATCCCGTCTCCCAGGCGCGCGTCCTCTCCGGCATCCCCGCGCTCGACGAGATGCTCGGCGGCAAGGGCTACTTCCGTGGGAGCAGCGTGCTCGTCTCCGGGACGGCCGGCACCGGCAAGAGCAGCGTGGCCGCCTCGTTCACCAAGGCGGCGGCGACGCGCGGCGAGCGCATCTTGTACTTTGCCCTCGAGGAGCCGGCCGCCCAGGTCCTGCGCAACATGCGATCCATCGGCTGTGATCTGCAGCCCCACGTGGCCGACGGCACCGTGTCGATCATCGCCGCCCGTCCGACGATCTTCGGCCTCGAGCAGCACCTGGTCACCATGCACATGGCCATCGAGAAGCTCCGGCCGCGCGCGGTGATCGTGGACCCCATCTCCAGCCTCATCGCCGGGGGGAACTTCCACGAGGTGAAGTCGATGCTCGTTCGCCTCTTCGACTACCTGAAGTTGAAGGGGATCACCGGCCTGTTCACCTACCTCGCCGGTCCGCAGGGGCTCGAGGAGACGGAGGTGGGCGTCTCCTCGCTCATCGACACCTGGATCGAGCTGCGCGATCTGGAGCACGCCGGCGAGCGCAATCGCGCGATGTACATCCTCAAGTCGCGCGGGATGGCCCACTCCAACCAGGTGCGCGAGTTCGTCATCAGCGCCAAGGGGCTCGGCCTCATCGACGCCTACGTCGGCCCCAACGGGGTGATGATCGGCTCGGCGCGCCTGACGCAGGAGGCGGACGCGCGCCAGCGAGGGGCCGCGCGCAAGGAGGAGTGGGCGCGTCGCCAGCGGGAGCTCGCCCGGCGGCGGCAGCTCATCGAAGCGCAGATGGAGGCGCTGCGCGGTGAGCTCGCTGCGGCAGAGGAGGAGTCGAAGAGCGCCGACTCGGAGCACGTGCTCGTCGATCGGATCGCCAGCGAGCGCTGGGAGCACATGCGCCAGTCGAAGCTCGGCGACCGCATGGGGCGCCGCTCGTGACGGTCGCGGCAGCACGAAAGCCGGCGCGCAAGACCGTGGCCACGAAGACGGTTCCCAAGCGCAGCGGCTCCGCGGCCAAGAAGGCGCGCGCGAAGACGGAGAAGGCGTCGCTCGACGGGCAGTGGTGGGAGCTGCGCCTCTACGTCGCCGGGCAGACACCGCTCAGCGTGGAGGCGTTCGCCAACCTGCAGAAGATCTGCGAGGAGCACCTGAAGGGGCGCTACCGCATCGAGGTGATCGATCTGCTGGTGAACCCGACGCTGGCGCGCGGTGACCAGATCCTCGCCGTCCCCACGCTGGTGCGCCAGCTGCCTCCGCCGATGAAGAAGATCATCGGCGACTTCTCCAACACCGAGCGCGTGCTGGTCGGACTCAACCTGCGACCGTTGAAGTCCCCGGCCGGCTCGTGACGAAGCCGAAGGACTCGGTCGACTCCTTCCGCGCCGCCGCCGCTCGCACGACGGGCGCGCGCTACGAGCTGTGCCTGTTCATCGCCGGGACCACGCCGCTGTCGGCGACGGCGCTGGCCAACGTGGTGGCCATCTGCGACGAGCGCCTGGCCGGGAGGTACGATCTCACGGTGGTCGACGTCTACCAGGAGCCGGCGCGCGCGCGGGCCGAGCAGATCATCGCCATCCCCACGCTCCTGAAGAAGAGCCCTCCGCCGCTGCGGCGGTTGATCGGCGATCTGTCGGATCGCGACGCCGTGCTCCGTGGTCTCGAGCTGGCGGCGGTCGCCCCGACGAAGACGGCGAAGAAGACGCGGAGCTCGCATGACAAAGCGCGCTGAGACGAGCAACTCGATCCTCGCCGGCGAGAACGAGGAGCTGCGCGCGCGCCTCGACGAGGCCGAGCAGACCATCGAGGCGATCCGCACGGGCAAGGTCGACGCGCTGGTGATCGGCGGCCCCGAAGGGGAGCGCATCTTCACCCTGCAGGGGGCTGATCATCGCTACCGGCGCATCGTCGAAGGGATGACCGAAGGGGCGGCGATCGTCAGCCCCAGCGGCGTGGTGCTCTACGCCAACGGCGCCTTCGCCACCCTCCTCGGCACGCCGCTCGACCGCGTGCTCGGCTCGCAGCTGCGCAGTTACGTGCCCCCGGAGGCGCTGGCCACCTTCGAGGAGCTGCTCCGGGCAGCGGCGGGCCCTGCGCAGCGCGCCGAGCAGGCGACCATCCTCCGCGGAGGCGACCGCATCTTGCCCGTCCACGTCTCCGCCGCCGCCAACCCGGGGGACGAGGCGCGCGCCGACCTCTGCGTGGTCATCACCGATCTGTCGGCCACCCTGCGCGAGGCGGAGCGGAGGCGCAGCCAGCTCTCGGCCGATCTCGAGACCGCGCTGCGAGAGAACGAGGCGCAGCGCAAGCTCTTCGCCGCTCTCTTCTCCAGCGCGCCAGCGGCGATCTCGCTGCTGCGCGGGCCGGATCACGTCGTCGAGGTGGCCAACGCCGGCGCCGTGGAGCTGTGGGGGCGGCCGGCCAGCGAGGTGATGGGCAAGCCGCTGCGCGACGTGCTGCCGGAGATCGAAGGGCAGGCCTTTCCGACCATCCTCGAGGAGGTCTACCGCACGGGGAACGCCTTCGTCGGCACGCAGCTGCCGGTCACGCTCCGCCACCAGGGCGAGCTGACCACGCGCCACGTCAACGCGGTGTACAGCCCGACGCGCGACGCCGACGGAGCGGTCGACGGCATCACCAGCTTCACCATCGACGTGAGCTCGCAGGTGGAGGCACGCCGGCGCGCCGACGAGAGCGACGAGCAGTTCCGCCAGCTGATCGACAACCTGCCGGACCTCGCCTGGCAAGCGCGCCCCGACGGCTACATCGAGTTCTTCAACCGCCGCTGGTACGAGTACACCGGCACCACGCTCGAGGAGATGCAGGGGGACGGCTGGCTGAAGGTCCACCGCGCCGACTTCGCCGAGGGGGTCCTCGCCAGCTGGCGCAGCGCGATGCAGGACGGCTCCTCCTTCGAGATGGAGTTCCCCCTCCGCGGCGCCGACGGGATCTACCGCTGGTTCCTCACCCGCGCCCGCCCGCTGCGCGACAGCGAGGGGCGCATCGTCCGCTGGGTCGGGACCAACACCGACATCGACGAGCGACGGCGCGCGACCGAGGCGATCGATCTCCTGGCGCAGACCAGCGCGGTGCTCTCGTCGACCCTCGACTACGAGGAGACGCTGACCCGCATCGCCGAGCTCGCGGTTCCGCGCGTCGGCGAGCTGTGCGCCGTCTACCTGCGCGGCGAGAAGGGGGTGCGCGCCCACGTCGCCGCGGTCCACGGTGACGCGGCGGTGGCGAGCGTGGTCCGCGCGGTGCGCGAGGAGCGCTTCTTCCGCGAGGGGGTGCCCTTCGGGTACGCCGAGGTGGTGCGCACCGGCAAGACGGAGCTGCGCGCGCACGTCGACGTAGAAATGTACCGGCCGTACGTGGAGAGGCCAGAGCACCTCGAGCAGCTGCGGGCCATGAACCTGCAGTCGTGGATCGGCGTGCCGCTCACCCGGCAAGGGCAGGTGATCGGCGCGCTCTTCTTCGCACTCACCACGCCCGGGCGCGCCTACGTGCCGGAGGACGTGCCGCTCGCCGAGGAGATCGGCAAGCGCGCCTCGCTGGCCATCGAGAACGCGCGCCTCTACCGCGACGCCAAGGTGGCGGTGGACGCGGAGCGCAGCGCGCGTGACAAGGCGGAGGAGGCGACGCGGCTGAAGGACGAGTTCCTCGCCACCATCAGCCACGAGCTGCGCACGCCGCTCAACGCCATCCTCGGCTGGAGCCGACTCCTGCAGAGCGACGCGCTCCCGGTAGCGCGCCGCGCCCACGCGGTGGAGACGGTGGTGCGCAACGCCGTCGCGCAGAACCAGCTGATCGAGGACCTGCTCGACCTCGGGCGGATCATCTCCGGCAAGATGCGGCTCAACGTGCAGCCGGTGGAGCTGCAGCAGATCGTCGACGCGGCGATCGACGTGGTCCAGCCGGCGGCCGACGCGCGCGGCGTGCAGCTGACGAGCGCGGTGGAGGGGGCTCCGAGCGCGGTCTCGGGCGACGCCGGGCGTCTGCAGCAGGTGGTGTGGAACCTCCTGTCCAACGCGGTGAAGTTCACCCCGCGCGGAGGGAGCGTGGAGGTGCGGATGCAGCAGCTTCCGACGGCCATGGAGATCGCCGTCCGCGACACCGGCAGCGGCATCTCCGCGCCGTTCCTGCCGTACGTGTTCGACCGCTTCCGCCAGCAGGACGGAGCCATCACCCGCAAGACCGGCGGCCTCGGTCTGGGGCTGGCGATCGTGAAGAGCATCGTCGAGCTGCACGGCGGGACGGTCGAGGCACGGAGCGCCGGCGAAGGGCAGGGGTCGACCTTCGTGGTCCAGCTGCCCATCCTGGCGACGCGCGCGCTCACCCCGTCGATGACGTCGGCCAGCGAGGACGCGCCGGCGCGGGCCGCGGACGATCCGGTGCAGAGTCCGCCCGAGCTCGCCGGCCTGCGCGTGCTGGTGGTCGACGACGAGCCCGACGCGCGCGACCTGCTCCGCGCGGTGCTCGAGCACTGCGCCGCGAAGGTGACCACGGCCGCCAGCGTCACCGAGGCGCTGCGTCACTTCGCCGCCGATCGCTTCGACGTGATCGTCAGCGACATCGGGATGCCCGAGCGGAACGGCTATGACCTCCTGCGTGAGGTACGTGCTCGCGGCGCCGACGCCGGTGGTTCCACGCCGGCGATCGCGCTCACCGCCTACGCGCGCTCGGAGGATCGACGGCGCGCCCTCGTCGAAGGATTCCAGACGCATGTGGCCAAGCCGATCGACCCTCAAGAGCTCGTGCTCATCGTGGCGAGCGTGGCCAACGCACCACGCCGACGCGGAGCGTGAGCTGCGGTCGAGGCCGCCAGGATGAGCCACCCGCGTGTGTCTCGTTCACATCGACAGCGCCGAAGTCGCATTAACAAATGACCATCCGTCATGTCATGATGGGCGCGTGTCGATCGAACAGGATGTCGCCATGAGCTCATCGACGCGGGACGTGCGAGACGGGCGCGAGCCGCACGACCGTACCCTCGAAGGGGCGTGCGTCCTCATCGTCGAGGACGACGTCGACGCTCTCGAGTTCCTCGCCACTCTGTTCGAGAGCTCGGGCGCCATGGTGAAGACCGCCGAGTCGGTCGCGGCCGCGTGGGAGCTGCTCACCGGCGGAGGACCGGCCGTCGACCTGCTCGTCTCGGACATCGGGCTGCCGGTGGAGGATGGCTACTCCCTCATCCAGCGCCTGCGCGAGCAGACGACGCCCCTGGGCGACGTGCCGGCCATCGCGCTCACCGCCTACGTGCGCGGCGAGGATCGCGCGCGGGCGCTGCGGAGCGGCTTCGACGCGCATACGCCGAAGCCGGTGGACTCCGAGCACCTGATCGCGCTCGCGGCCCGCGTCCTCGCCCAGAACCCGAGCCGCTTGCGCATCTAGCGCGCAAAGAGTGGAGCGACCCCACTTGAGCGTTGGCGCGCTAGCTCACCAGGCCCGCGCGTACTGGACGGGCCCTTCGATCTTCACGCCGAGCGCGTGAGCCGCGCGGCGCGGCCAGTAGGGATCGCGCAGCAGCTCGCGCGCCAGGAGGACCAGGTCGGCCTGGCCGCTGCGCACGATGTGATCGGCCTGCTCCGGTGAGGTGATCATGCCGACGGCGCCGGTGGGCACGCCGGTGCGCCGGCGGATGTCCGCGGCGAAGGACGTCTGGTAGCCGGTGCCGACGGGGATCTTCGCGTGGGCCGCGTTGCCTCCGCTGGAGACGTCGATCAGATCGACGCCGTCCTTCTTGATGGCGTCGACGAGCGCCACCGACTGCTCGAGATCCCAGCCGCCGTCGGTCCAGTCGGTGGCCGAGATGCGGAGGAACAGGGCGACGCTCGCGGGCACCGACCTCTTCACCTCGGCGATCACGCGGCGCACCAGGCGAATGCGGTCGTCGAACGAGCCGCCGTACTCGTCCGTGCGGCGATTGCTGAGTGGCGAGAGGAACTCGTGCAGCAGGTAGCCGTGGGCGCCGTGGATCTCGAGCACCTCGAAGCCGGCGGCGACGGCGCGCCTGGCGGCGGTGCCGAAGGCGGTGACCACCGCGTCGATGTCGGCCGCGCTCATCGCCACCGGGAGCGGGTAGCCCTCGTCGAAGGGGACGGCGCTGGGGGCGAGCACCGGGCGCCAGCCGCCCTGCTCCGGCTTGACCTCCTTGCCGCCTTCCCACGGGCGCGCGGTGCTCGCCTTGCGCCCGGCGTGCGCCAGCTGCATCCCGGCGACGGCGCCAGCGTCCTTCACGAACTGCGCGATGGGGGCGAACGACTCGACGTGCGCGTCGCTCCAGATGCCGCTGTCGCCTGGGCTGATCCGCCCGCGTGCCTCGACCGCGGTGGCCTCGACGATCACCAGCCCGGCGCCGCCGACCGCGCGGCTGCCGAGATGCACCAGGTGCCACGGCGTGGGGTGCCCGTCCTTCGAGGAGTACTGGCACATCGGCGAGACGACGATGCGGTTGCGCAGAGTGGCGCCAGCGTAGGTCGCTTTTTCGAAGAGCTGCATGCGCACTTGGGTACCACGCGCGCGGCTTCGTCAACTACACGTGGAGGATGGCGCGCGACTGCCTCATCCAGGATCACGGCATCATCGGCAACATGCAGTCGGCGGCGCTCGTCGGGCTCGACGGGGTGATCGACTTCTACTGCTACCCGCAGTTCGACTCCCCCTCCGTGTTCGCCGCGTTGCTCGACGGCGACCGTGGTGGGCACTTCGCTCTCGCGCCGCAGATGGACGTGGTGCGCACGAAGCAGATCTACGTCCCCATGACCAACGTGCTGATCACGCGGCTGCTCGGTGACGACGCCGTCGTCGAGCTCACCGACTTCCTCCCGGTCGCGCACGAGCCGGGCCAGCGCGCCAACCGCATCGTGCGCCACGCGGCCGTCATCAAGGGCGAGGTGACCTTCCGCCTGCGCTGCGCCCCGCGCTTCGACTACGGGCGCGCCAAGCACGAGGCGAGCGTCGCGGCGCGCGACGGGAGCATGGTCGTCTTCCGTCCGCAGGGGGACGGGCTGCCCGACATGGCGGTGCGCGGGACGGTGCCCTTGCGGGTCGACGGGCCGGACGCGGTGGCCGAGCTCCGCCTGGCGCGCGGGGAGACCGCGACCTTCACCTTCGGCGGTCACCAGCCGGACGAGGAGGCGGGCAGCCTGGACGACGAGGCCTACCAGCGCTCCTTCGAGGAGACGACGAGCTACTGGCGCCACTGGCTCTCGCGCTCGACGTACAAGGGGCGCTGGCGCGAGACGGTCCACCGCTCCGCGCTGCTCCTCAAGCTGCTCTCGAGCCACGAGCACGGCTCGCTCATCGCCGCCCCCACCTTCGGCCTTCCGGAGCTGCCCGGCGGCGTGCGCAACTGGGACTATCGTTACAGCTGGCTGCGCGACTCGGCCTTCACGCTCTACGCGTTCCTCCGGCTCGGCTTCACCGAGGAGTCGCTCGACTTCCGCCGCTGGATCAAGGACCGCGTCGTCGAGGGGTTGAAGGATCCCGGGCCGGAGGGGCCGCTCAAGCCGTTCTATCCGCTCTTCGGCACCGACTTCCGCGACGAGGAGACGCTGGGTGATCTGCGCGGCTACCTCGGCTCGCGGCCGGTGCGCATCGGCAACGGCGCGAAGGACCAGCTGCAGCTCGACATCTACGGCGAGCTGATGGACGCGCTCTACCTGGGCGCGAAGTACGCCGAGGCGATCTCCCACGACGGCTGGATGCACGTGAAGCAGATGCTCGCCTGGCTGGGCGACAACTGGGAGCGCCCCGACGAGGGGATCTGGGAGGTGCGCGGCGGGCGGCAACACCTGCTGCACTCGCGCCTGATGTGCTGGGTGGCCTTCGACCGCGGAATCCGCCTCACGCAGAAGCGCTCGCTGGTGGCGCCGGTCGAGGAGTGGGTCCGCATCCGCGACGCCATCCACGACGACATCTTCACCAGCTTCTGGGACGACGAGCTCGGCACCTTCGTGCAGTCGTATGGCTCGAAATGGCTCGATGGCAGTCTCCTGCTCATTCCCACCACGGGTTTCCTCGAGCCGGGTGATCCGCGCATCGCGAGCACGGTGCGGGCGATCGAAGGCCGCCTCCTGAACGGCGGCTTCGTGATGCGCCACGATCCGGCGGAGATCGAGACTGGCCTCGCG
>JAMFST010000542.1 GCA_026225435.1 Labilithrix luteola | reverse complement strand
GCGGCGGCGTCGCGATCGAGGACCGCGGCGATCTCCTCGAAGTCGACGTCGAACAGGTCGTGGAGCAAAAACGCTGCCCGCTCGAGCGGCGAGAGCCGTTCGAGCGCGAGCATCAGCGTGAGGGTGAGCCCGTCGTCGAAGCCGTGCGCGAGACCGACCGCGCCGCCGCTCACCCCTTGCGCCGCGAAGAGCGGCTCGGGCAGCCAAGGCCCCACGTACTGTTCGCGCCGCACGCGCGCCGAGCGGAGCTGATCGAGGCACAGCCGCGTCACCATGCGCACCAGGAAGGCGAGCACGTCCCGCACCTCGCCTCGCGCCGCCGGCCCGAGCTGGTGCCAGCGCACGAAGGCGTCCTGCACCAGGTCTTCGGCCTCGCCGAGCGTTCCCACCATCCGGTAGGCGACGCGCAGGAGCCGCGGGCGATGCGGCGCGAACGACTCCAGCGCCTCATCCGCGATGTTCGCCATGGCTCACGGGATGCACCATGCGGAACCCGCTCGCAAGGCGGTTCCAGGCGTTGATGGCGCCGATCAGCACCGTCAGCTTCACCTGCTCCTCGGCGGAGAATTCGGCCGCCAGCGCGCGGTACGTCTCGTCGGGCGCGTTGGTGTCGGCGACCCGGGTGAGCGCGTCCGTCCACCCGAGCGCCGCCCGCTCGCGGGCCGTGTACAGCGGCGACTCGTGCCAGGCGGTGAGCATGTACAGGCGCTCCTCGCTCTCGCCGTCCTTGCGCGCCTCGCGCGTGTGCATGTGGATGCAGTAGGCGCACCCGTTGATCTGCGAGGCGCGGGTCTTCACCAGGTGAAACAGGCTGATCTCGAGACCCGAAGCGCGTACGGCGGTCTCGAGGTCGGCGAGCGCCTGGACCATCTGCGGAGCTGCGGCGTGCGGGTTGAGGCGGGGGGCGAGGGGAGTCGAGGGGTTCATGCTCCCAGGACGAAGCTGCCGTCCTCGATGTGACATGGTCCGCAGCGACCCACGCCAGGTCTTCGAGATCGCAATCTCTTGTCGATACGCTAGGGTGCACGCATGTCCGGGCGGATCGAGCTCGACGGGTCGAAATTTCCGCTGGTACGGATCACCCTCCCGGCGAACCCGACGGAGGAAGACACCGTCGCCGTCTACCGCGACTACGACGTGTTCCTCGCGCGCGGCCGCCACGTGCTGCTGGTCGACCTGCGCAAGCTCAACCCGCTCTTCGGCGGCGCGCGTGCGCGCCAGGTGACGCTGCGCGAGGTCGAGTCGCGCCAGCATCTCTTCGACAAGCTGCTCATCGCCGAGGTGCGCATCGTCTCGGGCAGCATCGTGCGCGGCATCATCACCGCCTTCGAGTGGATGCGGAAGCGGCCGCGCCTCTACCCCCTCGCGGTGATGGAGGACGAGAAGGAGGGGCTCCGCTGGCTGGACGAGAAGCTCGAGGCCGCGGGGCGCTCGCTCCCGCCGCAGTCGCTGCGGCCGGGGCGCTGACGGCGGGCTCCTCTCGGGCTCGAGCGGAGCTCTTTGCGCTTGAGCGCGAAGAGTGGAGCGACCCCACTTGGGCGTTAGCGCAGGGTTGTCGATGGCGCGATCAGCGTCATCGACAATCGCGCTAGGCTCGCGGGCACGCATGCCCGGCGAGATCGCGTTCGACGCGTCAAGGTTTCCACTCGTCCGCCTCACGCCGCCGGCGAACCCGACCGAGGAGGAGATCGTCGCCATCTACCGCGAGTACGACACGTACCTGGCGCGCGGCCGGCACGTGTTGCTCGTGGACATGCGGAAGCTCAATCCGTTGTTCGGTCACGCCCGCGCGCGGCAGGTGACCCTGCGCGAGGTCGAGGCGCGCATGACGACCGTGGAGCGCATGATGATCGCCGAGGCGATCCTCGTCTCCGGGCGCATCGTGCGCGGCATCGTCACCGCCTTCGAGTGGATGCGGAAGAACCCCCGCACCTTCCCTCTCGAGATCATGGAGGACGAGGAGGAGGCCATCGAGTGGCTCGCGAAGAAGCTCGAAGCGGACGGACGCTCGCTTCCTCCGAGACGTCCGTCACGCCCGATCCGCTAGCGACTGCCTCCCGGCTACTTGCCGGTGAACGTCGCCGCGCGCTTCTCGAGGAATGCGCCCATGCCTTCGCGCTGGTCGTCGCTGCCGAAGAGCGCGGAGAACGCCTGCAGCTCGAGCTCGTTGGCGGTCGCCAGCGGCACGTCGGCGCCGAAGGTGATGGTACGGCGGACGGCGCGGATGGGGAGCTGGCTCTTCGAGGCGATGGTGGCCGCCGTCTCGTACACCTTGGGGAGCAGCTCGGCGTGCGGGAAGACCGCGTTGACCAGCGTGATGCGCAAGGCCTCCTGCGCGTCGATCATCTTGCCGGTGAGGCACAGCTCGCGGGCCATGCCGATGCCGACGCGGCGCGTGAGCCGCTGCGTGCCGCCCATGCCGGGGATGACGCCCAGGTTGATCTCCGGCTGCCCGAACTTCGCCTTGTCGCTGGCGTAGAGAAAATCGGAGCACATGGCGATCTCGAGCCCGCCGCCGAGGGCGAAGCCGTTGATGGCGCCGATGACGGCGAAGGGCGCCTCCTCGAGCATGCGGCCGACGCGGTGACCGCGCGCGCCGAACGTGTGCGCCTCGCCCGACGACAGCTTGCTCATCGTGAGGATGTCGGCGCCGGCGACGAAGGCCTTGTCGCCCGCGCCGGTGAGCACGAGCACCTTGAGGCTGTGATCATTGTACAGATCGCGCAGCGCCGCCTCGGTCTCGCCGAGCAGCTCGTCGTTGAGCGCGTTGAGCTTGTCCGGCCGGTTGAAGGTGAGCGTGGCGACCGCCGCCAGCTTGTCGGTTCCGCGTTCGAGCTTGATCGTGTTCATGTCTGCACCGCCCGTCCGGTCTTGTTGCCTTTGTCGTCGTACGTGTAGAAACCGCGCCCCGTCTTCTTGCCATACCAGCCCGCGGCCACCAGGTTGCGCAGCATGGTCGGCGGGCGGTACTTGTCGTCGCCGAACTCGCGCTGCAGCACCTCGGCGATGTACAGCATCGTGTCGAGGCCGATCAGATCGGCGAGCTCGAACGGGCCCATCGGATGGTTCAGACCGAGCTTGGCGCCGGTGTCGATGTCCTCCGGTGTGCCCAGCCCTTCCTGCAGCGCGAAGCACGCCTCGCAGAGCATGGGGATGAGCATGCGGTTGACCATGAAGCCGGGGACGTCCTTGCTGGTGACGACCACCTTGCCCATCTTCAGCGCCGCCGCCTTGATCACCTCGTAGGTGCGCGGCGAGGTCTGCACCGCACGCACGATCTCCACCAGCTTCATCAGCGGCGGGGGATTCATGAAGTGCATCCCGATCACCTGCGACGGCCGGCTCGTGGCCGCGGCCAGCTTGGTGACGGAGATCGACGAGGTGTTGCTGGCGAGGAACGCCTCGGGGGCGAGCGCGTCGTCGATGGCCTTGAAGAGCTTCACCTTCAGGTCGAAGTTCTCCGTCGCCGCCTCGATGACGAGATCGCAGCCGGCGAAATCCGCCGAGGAGGCGATCGGCTGGATGCGCGAGAGGATGCCGTCGCGCATGTCCTCGCTCATCTTCGCGCGGTCGACCAGGCGCCCGAGCTGCGCGCCGATCTTGTCGCGCCCCTTGGTGGCCAGCTCCAGAGACGCGTCGGCGAGGCGAACGTCGAACCCGGCCTGTGCGGCCACTTGAGCGATGCCGCCGCCCATCTGACCGGCGCCGAGGACGCCGATGGTGCGGAGCTCCGGGAGATCTTCTTCGATGGTCATGGCAAAGCGGTCTATCACGGGCTCGTGGCCGTTCGACTGCTCTCTCGCTGGCGGACTTGTGCGCAGTTTCTGCGCGTTTGCGGCGTGGCCGCGACGCTCGCGGCGTGCTCGCCGCCGTCGGTGACGCTGCGGGCCATGTCGCTCGCCCGCCAGCATCACGACGACGAGGCGGTGACGCTGCTCCGGCGCGAGCTGGTGAAGCATCCGGAGAACCTCGAGGCGCGGCGGCTGCTCGTGCGCTTGCTGGGATCGTCAGGTCACCTCGATCAGGCGCGAACCGAGGTCACCGAGCTCGCGCGGCGCCTGCCGCCGAACGATCCGACGCCGAGCGTGGAGCTGGGGCACGCGCTCGAGCTCGCGCACCAGTACGAGGACGCGCTGGCGCAGTACGACCACGCCGCGGAGATGGCGCCGACGAACCCGCTCGGCCCGCGCGAAGGGGGAATGCGCGCGGCGCGCTGGGGGGAGAGCGCGATTGCCCGGCCGCGGCTGGAGGAGGCGGTGAAGCGCGGGGCGCACGACGAGGAGCTGTTCCACGCGCTCGGCCTGGTGCGGCTGCACGACGGGGAGCTCGATGCCGCCGCGGAGGCGTACGAGAAGGGGCTGGCCGAGGATCCGAAGGCGCTCGAGTGCCTCCTCGGTCTCGCCTCGGTCGCCGTCGTGAAGGGGGACGGAGCGCTCGCCTTGAAGAGGTACGACGCGATCCTGAACCGTCGCCCGTCGTACGCACCGGCGTCGCTCGGGCGGGCGTGGGCGCTGGGGAAGCTGCACCGCGTCGACGCCGCGAACCAGGAGCTGGACCACGCGCTCGAGCTGGGCGCGACGCCGGCGACGGTCGCCAAGCTGCGCGGCCGGCTGACGCACCTCGATGAGGCGGGAGCGAAGCCGCCGTCGGTGGACGTGGACCGGGAGGAACTTGGCGCTCCGGCCGATCCGGCCGAGCCCGGCGCGCCGCGCGACGGACACCTGCCCGACTTCCGCGACGACCACCCCTGACAGCGGCCGGGGTCGCGACCTACCTTAGGGGCCCATGAACATCGCCGCCGAGATCGACGACCTTTTCGCGGAGCTGGACCAGCTGCTCAAGAACGTGGATGCCACCGCCCACCTCGCGGACAAGGGGGTCAACGTCAGCCTCGCCCTGACTGCGGCAGAGG
>JAMFST010000541.1 GCA_026225435.1 Labilithrix luteola | reverse complement strand
ACGAGCCACGTGGTCTCGAGCGCGGAGCTCGTGGCCATCACCGCGAACGAGGTGTCGGCGATCTGGACGATGGAGGACCACCTGGTCTTCGCGCCGCCGCGCGGCAGCATGCACGGACGCGGCCGTTACTTCGAGACGTGGGCTCTCGACGGCGGAGCGTGGCGCATCAAGGCGATGGATCTGCGACGGAGCTTCTTGATGACCAGCCCGGTTGGGTGAAGTCCGCTACAGCGTCAGCTCGAACACCTTCCACTGACGCTCCGCCGCGAGCAGCGGGTCGCTCTCGTCCCTCCACCAGCGCACCGCGTGGAACCCGACGCGCTTGTACGCGAGGATCGAGGGGATGTTGCGGACGTGGATGTGGACGTAGCAGAGGGTGAGGCCGCGTTCGCGGGCGTGCTTCACGGCGTGCTCGATCATCGCGCGGCCGCCGCCCTGGTTGCGGAAGCGGCGGTCGACGAGGGTGAACGCCGAGTACGACGCGGTGCCGAAGCGGAGGTGGATGGTGGCGCCGCGCAGGACGCCGTTCTCGTCGAAGAGGCCGACGACGTGCTGGTCCTCGTGCGCCTGGACCGGGAGCGGATCGCCGCAGGCCTCGAGCCAGAAGGCGCGGACGCCCGCCCAGTCCTCGAGCGAGAGGATGCGGGTGGTGAAGCGCGCCTCCACCTTCTTGCCGAAGCTGCGCGAGACGCGCTTCTTCGCCGAGAGGGCGTGCGCCGCGGCGATGGCCGCGTACCAGTTGCTGCGGGTGATGGCGACCGGGTCGAGCATCACGAACTGATCGAAGATGCGCGGCTCGACGCAGCCGATGACCTCGCCGTCGGTCGAGGTGTCCCAGGCGTCCTCGAAGGGGGCGACGTCGCCGCGCAGTCGCAGCCGCGGACCGTCGATGGCGAGCACGCGGCGGAAGGTGGCGCGGCCGCCGGAGATGAGGCAGATGGCGTCGCCGGCGACCGGCGCGCGCTGACGGAGGACCAGATCCTCCGCGCCGAGGGTGAAGATGGGCGCGTCCTTGATGCGCATGCGCCAGCGCTGCGGGAGGCGCCCCTCACGCGCGCGGGTCGCGACCTCCTCGTGCGACAGGGCGACGAGAGAGGCAGCGACGGAGGCGGACGAACCTGCGGACGCGACGCCGTCGACGGTCGCGCTCGCCGAGGCCGCCGACCCCGAAGGGCCCGCGTGCCGCGACTCGACGCGTCCGTTGGTGCTGCTGCCGTTGTCCATCGTGGTTCGAGGCTGCATGTCTGCGTCGGTCTCAGGGCACATGGTACGGCAGGGCACGGCGTCATGAAAGCCGGCGCGGGCTGCAGAGGCGGAAACTGTCGGATGACGCACACGACCAAGGCGTCGCGCGGCGTATCCTCGACGCATGCCGACGACGGAAACTTCCTGGTCGTTACCTGTGCATCCGCCCGTCCTGCCGATGCTGGCCAAGCGAGTTGACGCGCTGCCCAAGCCGGACGATTCGCCGGCCGGCGAATGGCTCTTCGAGCCGAAGTGGGACGGTTTTCGCGTGCTCATCTTCCGCGAAGGGGACCAGCTGCTGCTCCAGAGTCGCGACACCAAGCCGCTCGGCCGCTACTTCCCCGAGCTCGAGGCGCCCCTCAAGGCCGCGCTTCCGGAGCGCGCGGTGGTCGACGGCGAGATCGTGCTGGCGACGGCGAGCGGGCTCGATTTCGATCTGCTGCAGCAGCGGGTGCATCCGGCCGCCTCGCGGGTGAAGAAGCTCGCCGCCGAGACGCCGGCCTCGGTGGTGCTGTGGGATCTGCTCGCCGAAGGAGATCGCGATCTGCGCGCGACGCCGCTGGTCCTTCGGCGCGCGGCACTGGAAGCGCACGTCAAGACCGGCGTCCCGGGGATTCACGTCACGCCGCTCACCCGCGACCGCGCGCTGGCGAACGGCTGGGTCGAGCGCGTCGAAGGCGCGGGGCTCGACGGCGTGATGGCCCTGCGTGCCAACGGCGTCTACGAGCCCGACAAGCGGGTGATGCTGAAGATCAAGCACGAGCGAACCTGCGAGTGCGTGGTCGCCGGGTTTCGCTGGCACAAGGACGGCGAGGGGAAGGCGGTCGGCTCGCTGCTCCTCGGTCTGTACGACGCGGAGGGGCACCTGCAGCACGTCGGTGTGGTCGGCGCGTTCACCGCCGCGCGGCGCATCGCGCTGATCGAGGAGCTCGCGCCCTATCGCACCAATGCGCTGGAGGGGCATCCGTGGGCCTCGTGGGCGAGCGCCGATCCCGAAGGGCGCATGCCGGGAGCGAAGAGCCGCTGGAGCGGGGGGAAGAACCTCACCTGGGAGCCGCTCCGCCCGGAGCTCGTCGCCGAGGTGGCCTACGAGCATTTGCAAGGTACACGCTTCCGCCACACGGCGCAGTTCCGCCGCTGGCGCACCGACAAGCCGCCGGCCGACTGCCGCTTCGATCAGCTGGAGACGACGCCGCCCTACGAGCTGCAGACGATCTTCACGGCGTCGTCTTCTTAGCGGCGCGCTTTCGCGGCGCGCGCGGAGCTGCGGTCCCGTCGCCGCTACCGGCCGCCGCGCGCTTCGACGGCGCGACACGCGGCGCCTCGCCATCGTGCTTGGCGTAGTGCGGCGGCCACGGCGCATCGCCCAGGCCCGCGGCGTCGTCTCGCGCCGCCAGCTCGAGGAGCGGCTCCAGCGGATAGGCCACCTCGTCGATCCCCGCGTGCAGATCCCCCAGCTCGACGAAGCGCGCCGGCATGGTGCGCAGCGTGAAGTCACCGGGATCGACGTCGGGCACCTCGTCCCAGCGAAGCGGCGCCGACACCGGCGCGTGAGGAAGCGGGCGCACCGAGTACGCCGCGCTGGTCGTCTTGTCCTTGGCGTTCTGGTTGTAGTCGAGGAACACGCCGTGCCGCTCCTCCTTCCACCACTTGCTGGTGGCGAGCGCCGGCACGCGCCGCTCAATCTCGCGCGAGAGCGCCAGCGCGGCACGCCGTACATCGTCGAAGCCGTGCGTCGGGGTGATGCGCACGAGCAGGTGGATGCCGCGGTTGCCGCTGGTCTTGGGCCAGCCGACGTATCCGAGCTCGGTGAGAAACGCGCGCACCTCGAGCGCCACCGTGCGCACGTCGGCGAAGGGGACGCCGGGACCGGGATCGAGATCGATCCGCAGCTCGTCGGGGTTGTGCAGGTTGCTCGTGCGCACCGCGTGCGGATGCAGCTCGAGGCAACCGAGGTTGGCGATCCACGCCAGCCCCGCCGCGTCGTCGACCACCAGCTCCTCCGCCTCGCGCCCGGACGGAAAATGCAGCGTCGCCGTGCGCAGCCACTCGGGCCGCGGCGAGGGCGCGCGCTTCTGATAGAAGGCCTCGCTCGCCGAGCCGTCGACGAAGCGCTTCAACACGATGGGCCGGTCGCGGATCCCGCGGAGCGCGCCGTCGGCGACCGACAGGTAGTAGTCGACCAGCTCGCGCTTCGCGATGCCGGGGAAGTACGGCTTGTCCGGGTTGGAGATGCGCACCTCGCGCCCGTTCACCGTGCGCAGCTCGCCTGTGTCGGCCTTGGCCATGGGGAAAATCCTACACCGGGGCGCGGTGTTGTTTGAGCCCGGTGGTCAATCGCGTCTGAGCGGCGAAAGAAAATGCGTCCTGTTCCTTGACCGAGGCGCGACGCGGAGCTAGACCATGAATGCGCGGCCCGTCACGGCCGTCTCTACAGGACTCTTCCAAATGCTCCCCGCCAACTCGCTCATCCTGCGCCCCACCTACAGCGTGCTTCCCGGCACCAGCTGCACGCGTGATCGGCATGGATTCGTTGGCCAGGAGAAAGTCCTGCCGCGTCTCTCGCCAGAGGCGCTCCCCAGAGCCTAATCGTTCGCTTCTGTCCCGGTCAGGGATCGAATCAGCAACGAGGCCGCCCGGGGAGACCCGAGGCGGCCTTTCTCGTTTTCCGGTGCGGCGTCAGCGATGGACCTCCCGCGGTCCTTCCTGACGGTCAGCGGGGCGGGGGGACCAGGGGCGGGAGCGAGACGGAATCGCTGGCCCCTGGTTCCCGGAGGCGGTGAGCTCCTACCGAGCTCGTCTGCACATTTTCAAACGTCATTCTTCCTGACATTCAAACGTAGTTCTTTGTCGACAACTAGGATCGCCTGCGCGGCGATCGGAAAGGAGAACGCATCATGTTGAAGCGATTGTTCAGCACCCGCGGCCACGCTCTGCCCACCACCACGACCAACGAAGCCGGCGGCCGCGCCTACGCGTTCTCCCCCGAGCACGCGCTGGCGCAGTACGCGCTCACCGGCACGGTGCACAACACGTTCTACGCGACCGCCGAGGACCAGCTGTCCACCGTCCTCGCGCTCGCCGGAGCGGTATCACCGGAGTTCGTGGCGAAGACGGCGCTCTACTGCCGCACGCACGGCTTCATGAAGGACGTCCCGGCCTTGCTGGTGGCGTACCTCGCGAAGGCCGACGTGAAGCTGATGAGCGCCGTGTTCCCCGCGGTCATCGACAACGGCAAGATGCTGCGAAACTTCGTGCAGATCGTTCGCTCCGGCGCGGTCGGCCGCAAGTCTCTCGGCACCGCGCCCAAGCGAGCTGCGCGAACGTGGTTCGCCAGCCGCGCCCCGGAGGTCATCTTCCGTCAGTCCACCGGCCAGTCCCCCTCGATGGCCGACGTCCTCAAGCTGGTTCGTCCGTCGCCGGCGCTGGCTTCAGGCGCGAAGGACACGATGCGCGAGGCGCTCTACGGCTACCTGATCGGAAAGGACGTCGACAGCGCCGCCCTGCCCCCGAACGTGCAGGCCTTCGAGACGTTCAAGTCGGACACCGAGGCGAGCGTCCCGGACGTCCCCTTCGAGATGCTCACGGCGCTCTCTCTCACGAAGGAGCACTGGAAGCAGATCGCCCGGACGATGAGCTGGACGCAGACGCGCATGAACCTCAACACGCTCCTGCGCAACGGGGTGTTCGAGGACGAGGAGATGGTTCGCCTCGTCGAAGGGCGCCTGAAGGACGCGGCCGCCATCCGGCGCGCCAAGGCCTTCCCCTACCAGCTGCTGGCCGCGTTCCGCGCGGCCGGTGGCGAGATGCCGCGGAGGATCACCGCCGCGCTCGAGGATGCTCTCGAGATCGCGACGGAGAACGTTCCGACCATCACCGGCAAGCTGTACATCTGTCCGGACGTGTCCGGTTCGATGGGCAGCCCGGTGACCGGGCATCGCAAGGGGGCGACCAGCGCGGTTCGCTGCGTCGACGTCGCCGGCCTGCTGGCCGCATCCCTGCTCCGGCGCAATCCGGACGCCGAGCTGCTCGCCTTCAGCGACGACGTCGTCAAGATGCCGCGCCCGCTCAACCCGCGGGACACGGTGATGACCAACGCGCGGTACCTCGCGTCGCTCCCCACCGGTCTCGCGGGGCGAGGCACGGCGTGCAGTGCTCCGCTGCGGCATCTCAACGAGAAGGGGGCGCGCGGCGACATCGTCGTCGTCGTCTCCGACAACCAGTCGTGGGCCGACTTCGCGCGCAGTCCCGGCGCGGCCAGTCGAACCCGCGGCACGGCGATGGCCGAGGAGTGGGAGCGTTTCCGGACGCGAAACCCCACGGCCAAGCTGGTGCTCATCGATCTTCAGCCCAACGCCACGACGCAGGTGCAGACCCGCGCCGACGTGCTGAACATCGGTGGCTTCTCCGACTCGGTCTTCGTGCTCGTGTCCCTCTTCGCCAACGGCGAAGTCGGCGCCGGCGCGGAGCACCTGGTCGAGAACATCCAGTCCCAGTCGCTGACCAACTGAAACCCGTTCCGTGGTCGGCCGAAGAAGGCGGCCGGCCACGCTCGTCTCGTCGAGGTACCAAGAGTGGAAGGTCGAATGCCGGAGGCACTACAAGGGGTCGCTTCTGCTTCATCGCGAGCGACGGAGCGTGTCTCCACCTCTCGTCGACCGGTTGTTCGCAGCGAATGCCTCGGTGACTACATCTGTCGCGGGTTCGATCCCCGCCGGGTCCTCTCTCGCAAGAGAAGGGCGCCGTAGCTCAGAGGTAGAGCGATTTCCGTCACCAGCTGTCCTCGTCGCTGTTTTTTCCAAGTCGTAGGTCGAATGCCGAAGGGACTACACCACCAATCGAAGTCTCTTCATCTGTCTCGTCGACCGTTTTTTCCATGGGCGTAGCTCAGTCGGGTCTCGAGCGCTCGGTTCGGAACCGAGAGGACGCTGGTTCGAATCCAGCCACCCATACCGAAGAGGAAGACCGGCACCGGTAAAGGCGCGCTGCCTTTGCCGTCACGGTGCGACTCCGTCCTGGATCTCCGAAGTGTCCGCGCTCGCCGCCGAAGTGCAGCGATCCGGATGTACGCGATCAGGAACGGGAAGCGCACACGTGTCCGGCGGCCTTCCGCCGTCTTGCCCCGAGACGTGAAACCGGGGCGCTATTTCTCCCATGTCAGGTCGAATGCCGAAGGGACTACACCTCGAAACTGTCCCGTCTCTTCATACCTCGTCGACCGTTTTTCTCTTACTCTCACGCAATGCGCCTCGCTCCCGTCCTCCTCGCCGTCGTCGTCGTCGCCAGCACGGGGTGCAACCGCATTCATCGGTACATGAGCCAGCGCGCCCACCAGGCGGCTCGCGAACATCCGGGCAAGCTGTACATCCCGCAGGCGGTGCGGGACACCGGGGTCGTGCTCGTCGGGCCGGATGGCAAGGACGCCGACGGCGCGCCCCTTCGCCACGTCGACCGGGAGCAACTTCTCGGGATGCTCGAGCGCCGGGAATATGCGCGACTCACGAAGGTCTTCGAGGATCTGCAGACCAGGTTCGAAGCCGACCCGTCCGCCGAGGACTGGCCGATCGACGCGGTGGAGACATTCACTTCACAGGAGGCGACCCGCGATGCGGCGCTCGACGCGTGGGTGGCGACATCGCCCACGTCCTTCGCGCCGTATCTCGCGCGCGGAGCGCACCACGTGGAGGCGGGATTCGCTGCGCGCGGCATTGCCTTCGT
>JAMFST010000540.1 GCA_026225435.1 Labilithrix luteola | reverse complement strand
GGCGAGGACCGCCTTCACGTCGAGCATCTTCTCCGCATCGACGCCACCCGCGTGGTGCGACGACTGCGGGCAGTAGGCGCAGTCCTCGGGGCAGCCACCCGTCTTCACGCTGAGCAAGGTGCAGAGCTGCACCTCGTTGTCCTTGTGATGCGCCAGGTGCACCGCGCGCGCCTGGTCCACCAGCCGCAGGAGCGGCAGGTCGTAGAGAGCGCGAACTTCCTCGGGGCTGATCGTACGGCCGGGCGTGATGGCGGGAATGGTCATGGAACGGCGAGAACAGTAGCGCGAATTGGCCTAAGGTGGACCCCCGGATGACGCGCCTCCTGGTGGTGGATGACTCCGAGCTCGTCCGCACGCAGATCCGCCGCACGCTCGCCCGCGTCGCGCCCGACGCGGTGGCGCGGGTGGACTTCGCCGCCAGCTTCGCCGAGGCCGCGGCGCTCGATCCGGCCGACTACACGCGCGCGCTGCTCGACCTCGACCTCGGCGACGGAGACGGCGCGACGCTGGCGGAGGTCCTTCGCGCGAAGGACGGTGCGCGCTCCGGCGGTGCGAGGCTCCCCATCGCCTTCTTCACCTCGGAGACCGCCGAGACGGGCGGCGACACCTGGCGACGCGCACAGACACAAAGCGGCGGCACCTGCTTTTCCAAGCCCGACGACCTCGCGCGCGCCGTCCGCTGGCTGCTCGGGGACGGCGACGATGCTACCTTCGGTCGAGATGCGGAACGCGACGGGTAGGTCCTTTCTTGGCGTGGTGGGCACGGTCGTCGGGAGCGCGCTGATCACCTTCGGGTGCGGCTCGTCGTCCACGCCGGCTCTCCTCGGTGACGGCAGCAGCGCGGCGCTCCCTTCGGCCGACGATCTGCAGGCCTTCAGCAGGCTCACTAACGCCATCCCCGCGGAGGTGAAGGTCGACGGCGCCACCAACTACGGCGTCATCGACACCGGCAACCCGTGGGCGCTGCTCGACCCGGCGGCCTTCCCCGCCGCGTCCAGCCTCTCGACCAACGGCGGCACGCTCGACGCCATCACCACGGGCGGCAAGACGATCGACAAGCCGTTCTCCTTCGGCACCACCGCGGGCAACGTGACCGTCGGGTCCAGCTTCACCCTCCACGGCAACCTCGGGTGCAGCGTGCTTTGCGGGCAGGTCGCCTCCTTCGACTACCGCGCGGTCAGCTTCATCCTCGGCGGCAGCAGCCCGCCCAGCGACGTCGCCGCGCCGGTCGCCGTCGACTTCAACCTCTCCGGCGGCGGCACCACCAGCGGGATCGTGCTCCCCCCCTCGCGCCTGGTCGTGCCGGTCACCATCGAGGGGACCACGCTGATGATGATCGTCGACACCGGCGCGACCGACATCACCATCTCCGCCTCGGCCTACGACGCCATCGTCGCCGATGGCCGCACGCAGATCGACGGCGGCATGAGCGAGACCACCAGCGGCACGTCGGACTCCTCGATCACCCGCGTGGCCAGCGCGATCGTCGGCGGCGTGGAGGTGGACCGGCCGGTGGTCGCCCACGACAGCTCCTTCGACGCCAACCTGGCCGACGTCTCCACCGACGTGGGCACGACCATCGACGGATCGCTCGGCGGGACCTTCCTGCGGAACTTCTTCGTGACGGTCGACTATCCCAACCAGAAGATCGAGCTGGCCGCCTACCCGGACCTCAGCTTCACCATCGACCAGGGGGAGATGGTCGGCGTCCTCCTCGCCATCGACACCACCGGCGCCTACCGCGTCAGCCAGGTGAGCGCGACGGCCGCCGCGCTCGGCGTCACCGTGGGGGACACGGTCACCGCCATCGACGGGCAGGAGCTGGCCACCGTCAGCCACCTGCAGATCGCGACTCTCCTCTACGGCCAGCTCGGCGCGACGAAGACCTTCTCCTTCAGCACGGCGGCGAGCCTGAGCAACCAGAACATCGCCGTGCCCGTCGAGGAGATGCTCCCGCTGCCCGTGAAGATGTAGGCGCCAGGCGAATCTACTTCGCCTCCACCGCGCGACCCCCCTCGATGTGGAACTCCACTCGACGGTTCTGCCGGCGGCCCTCCTCGGTGGCGTTGTCGGCGAGGGGCACCTCCTGTCCGTGCCCTTCGCTCGACAGGCGGCTCGCCTCGACGCCGTGGGCGGCGAGCCACTTCACGACGGCGGCGGCGCGCGCCGCGCTCAACTTCTTGTTCGCCGCGGCGTTGCCGCGGTTGTCGGTGTGCCCCTCGACGCGGATCCTGGCGATCTCCGTGTGCCGCTCGAGGACCTCGGCCATCAGGTACTCG
>JAMFST010000539.1 GCA_026225435.1 Labilithrix luteola | reverse complement strand
CGGTCGCGGCGGTGCTCGCGCTGGTGCCGCTGGTGCGCAAGACGCCCGACGGCGAGGCGGCCCCTGCTCTTGTGGATGGTGAGGAGGTCGCTGCCGCGGCGACAGGGCCCGCGTTCCTCTCGCTCCTCGTGCCGCCTGCTTCCGGTCCCGGGCAACCGCCCGCGGACGTGGCGGTCGCCCCGCGCGCACGCACCCTCGATGCGGTGTGCGCCGGCGTCTTCGCGCTGCTCCTCCTCGTGCTGCTGGTGAGCGGTCGATGAGCGCGCGCCTCCGTCTCCTCGTCTGTCTCATCTGTGCCCTCGTCGCGGGCGGGGTGGTCACGGCGCAGGCCGCCCCTCCGCACAGCGGCCCGAACCCGAACGATCACTCCACCGGTGTGCTCGTCGGCACGACCACCGGGAACGGCGGGGTCGAGATCACGACGCCGTACGGTCAGCCGCTCGAGCTCGAGGCGCATGGCGGTGGCTTCGCCGCGCAGTTCGCGCTCCGCAACGGCGGCGCGCAGCCCATCCCGATGAAGGAGCTCTTGGTCCGCTCCTTCACCGACGAGCCGGGGCAGCCGCCGGATCCGGATCTGGTGGTGCGCGTGGGCGAGGGGGCGCCGGGGCCGTTCACCCTGGCGCCGGGCGTGACCAAGAAGGTGAACGTCGTCTGGTCGCCGAGCAAGCTGACGCGCGTGCGGCAGCTGTACGCGCAGGTGCTGGTGCAGCCGGACACCGCGGCCTTCCCGCTCCAGGTGGTCACCGTCCACGCCATGCGCGACAGCGCCTTCCCGCTGGTGACCGCGCACCCGCTCGGCTGGCTGCTCTTGCTGCCGCTCCTCGGTGCGCTGGCGACCGCGCTCCTCGGGCTGCGAGGCACGAAGGACACCGTCGACCCGCGCATCCGGCTCATCGGGCTGGCCGTCACCGCGGCGCAGCTGCTCCTGGCGCTCTACGCGCTGGGGAATTTCGACCCCGAGCTCACGCGGAGCATGGGGAACGACGGGCTACAGCTGGTCGACCGGATCGTCGCCTCGGGCCCTTCGGGGATCGAGCTGTCGCTCGGTGTCGACGGGCTCGGCGTCGTGCTGGTGACGGTGGTGGCGCTCGCCAGCTTCCTCGCCATCCTCGTCACGCCGGGCGCCGACGATACGCGGCTCGCCACCGCGGCGGAGTCGCGCGCGGTGCCGCTGGTGCTGCTCGTCTCGGCGGCCGCCATCGCGTTCTTCACGGTGGGCGACCTGGTCCTGCTGGTGCTCTTCGGCGTGCTCCTCGCGGTCGCCGCGGTCCGCCTGATCGCAGCCGAGCCGACGCCGGCGGCCCGCGTCATCGCGCGGCGGGTCGGCGCGACCTGGGCGCTGGGGCTCGCGCTCCTCGCCGGGGCGGTGTCGATCCTCCGGTCGCACTCGGGCGCGGGGTTCCTCGTCGACGGCACGCACGCGGCGCACCTGTCGTCGATCGTCGAGCTGATCCGACAGGGGCTGGTGGGTACCGGTGCGCTGCCGCAGGCGTCGGTGAAGGTTACCTATGTGCTGCTGGTCGCGGCCGCGCTCCTCTTCTCGCCGCTCCTGCCGCTCGGCGGCGGGCTCGTGGCGGCGATCTCTCCTGCGAGCGCACCTGAGGACGGCGAGGGGGACGCGCTCCCGTTCGCCGGCGGGGCCATCCCGATGATCCTCGCCGGCACGCTGGTCCCCGCGGGGACCTACCTCCTGCTCCGTGTGGTCGCGGCGATCCTGCCCGAAGCGGTCCGCTGGTCCGGCCCGGCGACCGCGACCCTCGGCGCTCTCCTCTTCCTCGCGAACGCGCTCGCCGCCTCGGTCACGCCGTCGCTGTGGCGGCGCGCGGCTCTCCTCGTGGGGGCGCAGGGCGCCGCCGCGCTGCTCGGTCTCGCCTCGCTCACGCAGGAGGGGATCGCCGCGGCCTACCTCCTGACCGTCGCGCCGGTGATCGCGCTCCTCTTCCTCTCCGGCTGCGGTCTGCGCGCCGGCTCGCGGGGCGGTCGGCTGGTGGGCGTGGTCGGGGCGCTCTTCGCCGCGGCGCTGATCGGGCCCGGCGCGTGGGGCACGCTCCTCGCGGTGACCGGCGCGTTCGCCTCGGCGCCGGTGGCGAGCGTCCTTGGTGCGATAGCCTTCGCCGTCAGCGCCGGGGTGGGTGCCTTCGGCGCTTATCGGGCGCTCGCCGCCACGTCGTCGAGGCGTCCGGGTGCGGGCGCGGACCGTGCAAAGGGCTGGAGCTCGTGGGAGCTCGGCACCGCCTTCGTCGTTCTCCTCTTCGCCGCCGTGCTCTCGGTGTATCCGGCCGGCCTGATGGCCCCGTTCGGCGGCGCGCTGCGCGACAGCACCGACCGCCTCGACCCGCCCGGCCCGGATCAGATCGCCTCGCTGTGAGACGCGCGGCTGTCACGGCCGTCTCGTTTCGGACGTGCCTCAGGCGGAACATCGGGACAATTCGCTAAACTCCTGCGCGCGCCAGCCGTTCCTGGATCCAGTTGACACTTTCGTCGGCTGGAGACGCCATGAACCACTCGCTCTCGCACGCCTCGCCTCGCCGCACCACGACCGGATCATCGGCCCGGCGCGCTCTGGCGGAACGCGAGTACACGCGCCTCGATCTCGAGGTCGCGGTCGACATCGCGAGCGATCACAACTTCTTCACCGGCTTCTCCTGCAACCTCTCGGGCGGCGGTCTCTTCGTCGCCACCCACAGTGTGTCGCCGGTCGGCACGCTCCTCGAGATCTCCTTCCTCCTTCCCGGGAGTGACGCCGCCATCGTCGCTCAGGTCGAGGTGCGCTGGGTTCGCGAGCAGAACGCTGAATCCGACTGCCCTCCCGGCATGGGCCTGCGCTTTCTCACCGTGGACGCCGACAGCAGCGCGCGCATCCAGGATTTCATCCAGCGGACCCGCGAGCCGCTCTTTCACGACGAGTAACCGCGGACGACGCCGCACCCACGCGGCCGCGTCACCGACACCTTCCCGCCACGACCACCCCGAGGACGACGATGCAAGCTCCCCACACCACCGCCGCCACCAACTCCGTCGCCCACGCCGCCTACGGCGTGAAGACCAAGAGCAACGGACGCCATGTCGTCGTGCTCGACGACGACATCGTGATGCTCCGCACCGTGGAGCGCTTGCTCACGGCCGCCGGCTACCGCGTCACCGCCACCACCAGCCCCAAGGAAGCGATGGAGGTCGTGGTCTGCGAGACCGCCGACGCGATCATCAGCGATCTTCACATGCCGGAGATGGGCGGCAACGTCGTCCTCGCCATGCTGGCGCAGGCTGCGCCGGGCACCGCGCGCCTCCTCTACACGAACGAGGCGGCCTTCTCCACGGTGGCTTCGCTCACCACGCCCTACTCGGTCCACGCCTTCGTCGCGAAGGACGAGGTGGCCCACCGGCTCCTGCCGGCGCTCGAGGATCTCGTCGCCGGGCGCCCGGTGGCCGACGAGGGGCGCATGGACGAGGAGTCGCGGCTCCTGGCCCGCAGCATCGTCCGCGCGCTCGCCCTTCGTGACTACGAGACCGAGGAGCACTGCGACCGGGTCGCCTCCTGGGCTCGCCGCCTCGCCTCCGAGATGGGGCTGTCGGCCTCGCGCGTCTGCGACATCGAGCTCGGCGCGCTGCTCCACGACGTCGGCAAGATCGGCGTCCGCGACGCGGTGCTGCTCAAGCCCGGGCCGCTGACCGAGGAGGAGTGGGTCGAGATGCGCAAGCACCCCGACCTCGGCGTGGCGCTGCTCACCGAGGTCCCCGCGCTCCGTCGCGCGCTCCCCATCGTGCAGTGCCACCACGAGCGCCGCGACGGCAAGGGCTACCCCCGCGCGCTCGTCGGCAACGCCATTCCGCTCGACGCCCGCATCTTCCAGGTCGTCGACGCCTACGACGCCATCGTCAGCGACCGCCCGTACCGCAAGGGGCGCAGCGACGCCGAGGCGCGCGCCGAGATCGCCCAGCACGTCGGCCCGCAGTTCGACCCGGAGGTCTTCGAGGCCTTCAACCGCATCCCCGTCGAGGACTGGCAGTCGGTCGTCCGCAACAAGCGCTGAACCGCGACAGACAGTCGCAAAGTCGTCCCGTCGCCCCCTTAGCAGAGCGGAGAGAGAGAGCAGTCATGGCCGTATTCACCTCGGATTTTCCGGTTTCCCCGTCTCGGCGTCCGCCGCGTCGCAGCGCGGCTACCGTGCTCGTCGCCGACGCCGACGAGGCGAATCGCGAGGCGGCCGTCTTCGCTCTGACGATGGCCGGCATCCGTGTCCTCCAGGCGACCGACGTCGCCAGCACCGAGGCGCTGCTCCGCTTCGACATCGACGCTGCCCTGGTCGACTCGCACATCGCCGCCCAGCTCGCGCCCACCTCCACCCCGATGGTGATCATGCACGACGAGGAGAGCTTCGATTCCGCCGACGTCGTCGCGCTGTACAAGCCGGCCCGCAGCGTCGAGATGATCGCCGCGCTGGCCGCGGCCGACGGGTTCGGCGGGCGCCCCTGCGTGCTCGTCTCGAAGAAGCAGCAGCAGTGGGCCAGCCGCCTCGCTCGCAGCGGCGCGGTGGTCGCGGTCTCCTCGCCGGTGGCCTTCACGCACGCCATCCAGCTGCTCCGTCCCGGGTTCGCCGTGGCTCCTCCCGAGCTCGAGGAGCAAGCCGGCGCCGTCTGCCGGTTGCTCGATGCCGAGGAGGTCGCGTGATGTTCGCGCGCAAGTCTCGCGCCCCCCAACCAAGTCAGCGGCCCACGAAGCCTGCCAGCCTCCAGCCCGTCGCCAGCGAGGCGTCGGCGAACCCGCGCGAGCAGATCGCCGCGCTGCACATCGACGCTATCGGTGCGCTCAACTCGGTCATCGGGTTGTCGTCGCTCCTCGCCGGTGACGGCCGGGTGGAAGAGCGCGAAGCCGGCCGCGCGCAGCGCTACGGAAAGCACATTCGCGCCGCCGGTGAGGTGCTCCAGGGGATCGTCGGCCGCATGGTCGCCGTCACCAGCGACGCCTTCGACGGCGGCCCGGCCTCGCTCCCGGGAGCGCCGGTGCTCGGCCCCTGCTCCTCGCCGCGGCTGAAGGTGCTGCCGGTGCGTCCGTCGGAGCCGCTCGACGAGTTCGAGCGCCTCTCGGTGACCCCGGCGGCGGATCTCACCGCACCTCTCCCGCGCGTGCTCGTCGTCGACGCCGATCCGGGCGGTCGCGAGCTGCTGCGTGCCTACCTCCACGGCCGCCCTTACGAGGTGCTGCTGGCGACCTCCGCGCAGGAAGCGCTGCTGCTCGCCGCCGTCACGCCGCCGGACCTCGTGCTCCTCGACGCGATGCTCCCGCACGGCGGCGCGAACATGGCCGCGCGCCGGCTCAAGGAGAGCGCGCACGGGGAGTACCTGCCGATCATCTTCATGACCGCCTACGGCGACGGCGACGCCCGCATCGAGGCGCTCGACGCCGGCGCGGAGCAGTTCCTCGAGAAGCCGCTGAGCGTGCACGAGGTGCGCTCGCGCGTCGGGAACCTGCTGACTCTGCGCGCCGAGCGCAACGCGCTGACGGCGCAGAACCAGCGGCTGCAGCGGCTCCAGGCCTTCAAGGAGGAGACGACCGCGCTCATCATTCACGACCTGAAGGGGCCCCTCTCGGCCATCACCGCCAACCTCGAGGTGGCGCTGCAGCAGCTCGGCGAGATCGAGAACGCGGGCACGGTCGACGGCGGGCTCACCTCCGAGATCCGTGGCGCGCTGGAGGATTCGCGGCAGTCCGGTGCGCGCCTCTTCCGCATGATCGCCAACCTGCTCGACGTCGCGCGCAACGACGAGGGGCGGCTGGTCCCCCGGCCGACGCCCACCGAGGCGGAGGTCTTCCTCGGCCGCCTGGCGCACGAGCGCAGCGCCGAGGCGCGGGTCCGCGGCATCAACCTGACGTGCGAGGTCGCGACCGGCCTGCAGATGGCGGTCGACCAGGATCTCATCGGCCGCGTGCTCGAGAACCTGCTCGACAACGCGCTCCGCTACACGCGCCGCCACGGCCACATCCGCATCGCCGCGATGGCGACGGGCGAGAACGGCGAGGACGTCGAGCTGGTGCTCGCCAACGACGGCGCCCCCATCGCCCACGACCTGCGCCCGCGCATCTTCGAGAAGTACGAGCAGGGGACCGGCGCCGGCGGCACCGTCCACAGCCGCGGCCTCGGGCTCTACTTCTGTCGCCTCGCCACCGAGGCGCACGGCGGGAAGATCTCCCTCGAGGAAGAGGAAGCCTTCACCACCGTGTTCCGCCTCCGCCTGCCGAAGACCGCGCGGGTCGTCCCCGCGCCGGTCACTCCTTGAGGGCTTCGGCTCCGCCGATGATCTCCATCAGCTCCTTGGTGATCGCGGCCTGACGAGCGCGGTTGTACACCAGGGTGAGACGGCCGATGAGGTCCTTGGCGTTGCGCGTGGCCGCGTCCATGGCGGTCATCTGCGCGCCGAAGAAGCTCGCCTGGCTCTCGTAGAGGCCGCGGAGGATCGAGATCTCGAGGTACATGGGGAGGAGCCGCTCGAGCAGCTGATCGCGACCCGGCTCGAAGATGTACTCGGTGGGGGCCTCGTCCTGGTCCTTCTTGCCGCTGTTCCCGCTCGTCGCGGCCGCCGGGTCCTTCGCGTCTTCGTCCGACGGCAGGGGGAGCGGCAGGAGCTTGTCGACGCGGGCGATCTGCGAGATGGGGCTCTTGAACTCGCTGTACACGACGTGGATCGCGTCGAAGTCCCGCCGCCGGTAGCGCGCGGTGAGCCACAGGGCGATGGCGCGCGCCTTCTCGAGGTCGACCGACTCGAACACGCGGGTGAAGTCGTGCAGCACCTTGCCGCCGCGACGCGCGATCTGCTCGCGCCCCTTGCGACCGACGGTGACGAAGGACACCTCGGCGCCGGCCGCTTCCTTCTCGCGCCAGGAGCGCAGGACCGCCTTGCTGATGTTCGCGTTGAACGCGCCGGCCAGGCCGCGGTCCGCCGAGATCACCAGGTAGAGGACCTTCTTCTCCTCACGCCGCTCGAGCAGCTTGTGCAGCGGCGTGTCCACGTCGTCGCGGCTGGCGTCCTGCACCATGGAGCGCGCCACCTCCTGCAGCACCTCCGCGGTCTTCACCGCGTAGGGGCGCAGGGCGGTGATGCGGGCTTGCGAGCGCGCGAGGCGAGCGCCGGCGACCATCTTCATGGCGCGGGTGATCTTCTGCGTCGACTTGACGCTCCCGATGCGCTTGCGAATGGTTTTTAGCGAAGGCATGGCCTGCTCTTACTTCTGGCCTTTGCCGAAGACGCCCTTGAACTCGTCGAGGGCCTTGCGTAGCTCGGCCTCGAGATCCTTGTCGAGGTTCTTCTTGGTGCGGATGCTCTCGTAGATGCTCGCGTACTTGCCGCCGAGGAACTCGTGGAGCTCTTTCTCGTAGGCGGCCAGGCGGTTGACCGGGATCTCGTCCACGAAGCCCTTGGTGGCCGCGTAGATGATGATGATCTGCTTCTCGACCGGCTGGGGGACGTACTGCCCCTGCTTGAGGACCTCGACCAGGCGGGCGCCGCGCTCGAGCTGGTCGCGGGTGACCTTGTCGAGGTCGGAGGCGAACTGGCTGAAGGCCTGCTTCTCGCGGTACTGTGCCAGATCGAGCTTCAGCGTGCCGGCGATGCTCTTCATCGCCTTGATCTGCGCCGAGCCACCGACGCGGCTGACGGAGATACCGACGTTGATGGCCGGGCGGACGCCCGAGTAGAAGAGGTCGCCCTCGAGGAAGATCTGCCCGTCGGTGATGCTGATGACGTTGGTCGGGATGTACGCCGAGACGTCGCCGCCCTGGGTCTCGATGATCGGCAGCGCGGTGAGCGAGCCGCCCGAGCTCGGGTTCTTGAAGGCCTCGAAGCCGGCCCCCTTCTCCTTGGCCTCCTTCTCCGCCTCCTTCTTCGCTTCCTCGCCGCGGTGCACGTGCGCGTCGCCGATGTCGCTCCACGCCTTGGTGCCGCTCTTCACGACCGCGTACTCCTCGGCCATCTTGGCGGCGCGCTCGAGCAGGCGGGAGTGGATGTAGAAGACGTCGCCCGGGTAGGCCTCGCGTCCCGGCGGACGGCGCAGGAGCAGCGAGAGCTGGCGGTAGGCCACCGCCTGCTTGGACAGGTCGTCGTACACCACGAGGGCGTGACGGCCGCTGTCGCGGAAGTACTCGGCCATGGTCACGCCGGTGTACGGCGAGATGTACTGCAGCGGCGCGGCCTCGCTGGCCCCCGAGGAGATGACCGTCGTGTATTCCATCGCGCCGTGCGCGGTGAGCTTGTCGACGACGCTGGCGACGGTGGACTGCTTCTGGCCGATGGCGACGTAGAAGCAGTAAACGCCCTGCCCCTTCTGGTTGATGATCGCGTCGAGCGCCACGGCGGTCTTGCCGACCTGGCGGTCACCGATGATCAGCTCGCGCTG
>JAMFST010000538.1 GCA_026225435.1 Labilithrix luteola | reverse complement strand
GGTGGCGGGGCCGACGTAGTTCGCCCCGGGCATCGACCCCGAGGTGTGCCCGCTCGACAGGTGCAGCGGCGCGGTGCTCCCGGAGATGCTCGCCGCCTCGCGCAGGTCGGCGCGCATCTCGCGTGCGGAGACGTAGCGCTCGTTCGCCTCCTTGGACATCGCCCGCTTGCACACCCGCTCGAGCGTCGGATCGACCGATGGGCGCAGCTCAGCGATCGGCCGCGCCTCCACGGTGGCGTGGAGCAGGGCGGTCACCAGCGGCGTGTCCCCGACGAAGGGCGGCTTGCCGGTGATCAGGTGGTAGAGCACGCAGCCCACCGAGTAGATGTCACTTCGTACATCCGCCGGCTCGCCGCGCGCCTGCTCCGGCGACATGTACTCCGGCGTCCCGATGATCAGCCCCGTCCGCGTGATCGACGGCGCGAAGGAGACCGCCCTGGTATCGATCCCGAGCCCCGAGAGCCCGTTGGCCGCGCGCGCGGCCGGCCCGTCGGCGAGCGTGGCGGTGGCGAACCCGGCCACGTCCGAGAGCTTGGCGATGCCGAAGTCGCACACCTTGACCACGTCGTGGGCCATGCCTTCATCGTCGCGGCCGCGGAGAATCATGATGTTCTCCGGCTTGAGGTCGCGGTGGAGGATCCCCATCTCGTGCGCCACGGCGAGCGCCGCCAGCGTCTGCCGCACGATGTCGGCGATGCGCTGCGTCTCGAGCGGCGAGTCGGCCAGGATCACGTCGAGGAGGTTCTTCCCCTCGAGGTACTCCATGACGATGTACAGAAGTCCATCCGGCTCCTCCCCGAAGTCCATGACCCGGGTGGAGTTGGGGTGGTCCATCATCGAGGCGGCCTTGGCCTCCACCTTGAAGCGGGAGACGAACTGCTGATCGGCCTCCAGGGTGCGGTGCAGGACCTTCACCGCCACCGCCTTGTTCAGGGTGAAGTGCTGCGCCTTGTAGACCGCGCCCATCCCCCCGGTGCCCACGCACGAGAGCACCTTGTACTTGCCGGCGATGGTCCGCCCGATGAGCGGATCTCCGTCTTCAAGTGTCTGGGGCCCTGCGCTGGTCACGTCAGCAACGTAAGCGATACTGGCGCAAGGACGAAGCTGCACGTGCCCGCTGTGCCGGCTTTTCTGGTTCAGGCGGAACCGCTCATGATGCCGCTCACTTGAGGCAGCAATCGGCTGAAGCGCTCCCCCAGCTGGAGCGGGGGAGCGGAAGCGGTCAAAGCGGCGTGAACACGCGAACCGCGCCGAGCACCGCCGCGGCCACGGTCTCTGTACGTAGAAGGAACACTCCCAGCGACACCAGGGTCCAACCGGCAGCTTCCGCGTCGGCGGCCTCCCCCTCGGTGAGCCCACCTTCCGGTCCGGCGGCGAACGCCAGCGGACAATTGGTCAAAAGTGCAGGCTGGAGGAGCGGCCCGAGGGGCGTCGTCGCCCCTTCCCAGGCGCAAAAACGAGCGGCTCCCGGGGGAGCGGCGGCCAGCGCGTCCTGCCAGCCCATCCAGGGGAGCACGGTGACGCCGTCGCCTCGCCCCGATTGACGGGCCGCTTCCCGGGCGATCCGCTCCCAGCGCGAGCGCCGCTCCTCGGCCTTCTTCCCGTCGAGCTTGAGCAGGCTCCGCTCCGTGCGTGCGCCGCAGAACCCGGTCGCCCCCAGCTCGGTCGCGTCGCGCACGACCGCGTCCATCTTCTCCCCCTTGGCGCCCCCCTGGACCCACAGAATTTCGCGCGCGGCCCGGATCAGCGCTTCGTGCGGCGGCTCGAGCTTCACCCGCCCCTGGGTCGACTCGAGCACCGTTCCGCTCGCCTCGAGCGCGCGATCCGGGTCGAAGGCGACGAAGGGATCACCATCGGTCAGGCGCAGGACGCGAAACGCGTAGTGGCGCGCCGCCTCGTCGAGGGTGCGCTCTCCCGCGACGAGCGCGGAGAGCGGCAGCCGGACCTTCATGCAGCTGACACGCCACGTTTCCGCAGCACGAGCGCGATCCACTCGCCTCGCTCGGGCGCGTCCACCAGCGTGAACCGATCCGCATAGGCCTGCACGACGTCGGCCTTCTGCGGCACGAGGATCCCGCTCAGCACCAGCAGCCCGCCCGGCTTCACCCGCTCGCCGATGGCGGCGGTCAGCGGGATGAGCACGCGCGCCTCGATGTTGGCGACGACGATGGGGAAGCTCTCGGCGATGTCGCCGACGTCGGTGGTATCGCTGGCGATGCGCGCTTCCAGCCCGTTGCGGACGGCGTTCTCCCGGGTCACGTCGATCGCCTCGGAGTCGACATCGACCGCGCGCGCGCTCTTGGCCCCCAGCGCCAGCGCCGCCAGGGAGAGGATCCCGCTGCCGCAGCCGACGTCGAGGATGTCCTGGCCGGCGAGCTCGGACGCGTGCGCCACCAGCGCCGTGGCCACCAGCGAGGTCGTCTCGTGCAGCCCGGTGCCGAAGGCGCGCCCCGGCTCGAGCTCGAGCACCGTCTCGCCCGGCTTGGCCTCGTACGGCTCCCACGGCGGCCGCACGATGAGCTTGTCGGCCAGGGCGAACGGGCGGAAGTGCTCCTTCCAGGCGTCGCGCCAGCCGTCGCCGATCACCACCTCGATGCGCGGCAGCCCCTCGGGGCGCTCCGCTTCCAGCGTCGCCCGGGCCTCCTCGGCCTCCGCCTCGGTCTCGAAGCTGGCGACGAGGGTGATCTTCCCCGCCGCACCTTTGATCAGCGTGGTCGCGTCCCGCTCCTCGACGCCCTGCGCGCCGAGATCGAAGAGCGCCGCGCTCCACACGTCGGCGGCCTCCGCGTCCTCGCCGTCGACGTCGAAGAGCACGAAGGGGAAACGCGGTTCGACGGTGGGGCTGGGAGGAGCGGTCATGTCAGAAGGATCCGAAGTGATGACCGTCGCCGACGGAGACGGTCACGGTGGACTGCGGGGTGCCGCTGCCGTGGCTCCCGCTGCTCTTGAAGACACCGGCGAGCGCGAGGATGCCGACGACCGCGCCGGCGCCGAGGACGCTGCCGGTGATGGCGACGGGGAGGACCCACCCGTTGTTCGAGTCGGGGATGGCGACGCGCAACGGTGCCGCGGCGTCACCGCGCGAGACGACGGCCAGCCCGGTGGCGTCGGTCCCTTGCAAGTAATACTCGACCAGCGGCGGCATCACCGCGGTGTGCGGGATGGTGGCGCGGACGCTCCCCTCGGGGACGTTGAGCTGCGCGGTGAGCGAGGTGAAGCGCCCCTTCGAGCCCGAGCGATAGAAGAGCGTCACCTCGGTGATGCGCCGCTGCGGATCGTCGAGGCGCGCGGTGAGCGGGATCTCCGTCCCCTTGTCCGCGGAGGGGGGCGAGGCGTGGCGCATGGTGACGGCTGCGGCCGGAGCTTCGGTCGGCTTGACCAGGCCGGGGCGCCCGTCGGACTCCCAGCGCTTCTTGGCGACGAGGAAGAAGTCGCGGAAGCGGGGCGACTCGCGATCGGAGAGCTTGTAGCTCGGGTCGAGCGAGAAGATGCCGCGGCAGGCGCTCTCCGCCTCGTCGTGCCGCCCGAGGGTGATGTAGTTGTAGGCGAGCAGCCGGTAGATCTCGATGCGCTGCGGCGCCGTGTTTCCCGGGCGGACGAGCGCGGCCGAGAGCACCTGGAGCGACTCCTCGTACTGCTGGTCGTCGAAGAGCTGCTGCCCGCGCGCCACCAGCGAAGGGTGCGCGTTGGCGCCGGCGGTCTGGGCGTGAGCGGACGTCTCGGCGAACGACGAGATCAGCACCGGCCCGGCCGCCATCGCCAGCGCAAGAACGAAGGTTGAGCCGCGGCGCATGAACCGGCGCAACCTAAACGAGATCCGCCCCGCCGTCATCGCCGACGGTCACGACGGCCTCGCCCGATGCGTCCATGCTCTCCAGCACCGGGACGCGGGCCAGCGAGGTGCCCGAGCACGGTCCGGTGGTGCAGTACCCGTCACGCGCGCGGTAGATGGCGCCGTGCGACGCGCACATCAAGCTCTGGCCGTCCTGCCCCACGAGCGCGAGCCGCACCCCGGTCTTCACGTCGACCGACAGATCGGGCACGTCGAGCTCCACCGGGTGATGGCGGCACACGTTGGCGTAGCCGACCCAGGCGCCGTTCACCCGCGCCACGAAGACGCTGCGGTACTTCGTGCGGTCGGGCAGCGAGCGCCACTCCCCCAGCTCGACGCGGACGAACCGCCCGCTGCGCGCGAGCCCGACAGCGGCGGGAGCGAGCGTCACCACGACGAGCTTCTCAGCACTTCAGGAGTTGGCCGCTTCGCCCGGCGGCGGCGGCGTGCCCGGCTCGGAGTACGTCCGCAGCGCCTTCACGTGCACCAGCACCCGCTTGCGTGCGTCGGGGTTCGACGGGATCCGCTCGCCCGGATCGAGCAACATCGCCGTCAGCTGCCCGCCGTAGACGCACCCGGTGTCGAGCCCCGTGGCCCACGGGTGCAGCTGCAGCCCGGGCGCCGCGTTGTGCCCGAAGACCACGTGCGGCGGACCCTTGTAGAGCTCGCCCCAGAGGTGCGACCCCTTGCCGTCCCCCTTGTCGGTCGCCTTGCCGTCCTTCACCGTGCGCACCCGCATCATCACGTCGGGCTTCTGCGAGGCCAGCGGAAGGGTCGGGTCGACGCCCGCGTGCACCACCAGCGCGTCGTGGTCCGGCAGCTCGACGAAGAACGGCGTCCCCTCGATCATCGCCCAGTCCTCGCGGGTGAACGCCTCGGCCACCTCGCGGTGAACGCGCGAGAGCGGCACCTTGTCCGGCTGCCCCTTGCGCTCGGCGGCGCGCCACTGCAGCAGCTTCTCCTCGTGGTTGCCGCGCACGATGGTCGCGTTGCAGCTGCGCGCCAGCGCGACGACCCCGCGCGAATCCGGCCCCTTGGCTACCAGATCACCGACGAACACCACGTGATCGTTCCTCGCCACGTGCACCTTGTCGAAGAGCTGCTCGAGCTCCTCGGCGCACCCATGGACGTCCCCGACGATGATCGTACGACCGGTGGTCATCGTTACCCCTGGTGATTGCAAAACGAGAGGGTGAGCACCCTCTCACTCTTCGACCTTCGCGCGTTTCGGGATGACGGTCAGGCCGTTCTCGCTCACGTGGAAGCCGCGGCGGCGATCGAGGTTGCGGTCGTACCCGATCTCGCTGCCGGCCGGGATCTCCACGTCCTTGTCGACGATGCAGCGGCGCAGGCGCGCGTGGCGGCCGATCTTCACCCCCTCGAAGAGGACCGACTCCTCCACCTCGCTGAAGCTGTTGATGCGGCAGCCGACGGACAGGACGCTGCGGTGGATGCGCCCGCCGGAGATGATGCAGCCGTGCGAGACCAGCGAGTCCGTGGCGATGCCGACGCGCGCGTGCGCCTCGTCACGGAAGACGAACTTGGCCGGCGGATCGTGGGTCACGCCGGTGCGAATGGGCCAGCGTGTATTGTACAGATTGAAGTGCGGGTGGATCTCGATGAGGTCCATCTGCGCCTGCCAGTAGGCGTCGAGCGTCCCGATGTCGCGCCAGTAGCCGCGCCCCGGGCCCTCTTCCCCTTGCACCACGTTGGTGGCGAAGTCGTAGGCGTAGACCCGCCCTCCGCCCGAGACCATCTTCGGCAGGATGTCGTGCCCGAAGTCGTGCTTGCTCGCCTCGAGCTTGGCGTCGTCGTCCACCTCGCGCAACAGAACGTCGGTGCGAAAGATGTAGTTCCCCATCGAGGCGAGGCACATGTCCGGGTTGCCCGGCATGCTCGGCGGGTTGTCCACCTTCTCGTGGAAGGCGAGGATGCGCCCCTTGTCGTCCACCTCGACGACGCCGAACTCCTTGGCGTCCTTCTTCGGCACCGGGATGACCGCGACGGTGGCCTCGGCCCCCTTGTCGAGGTGGTGGACCACCATCTGGCGGATGTCCATCTTGTAGACGTGGTCGCCGCCGAAGATGACGACCAGCTCCGGCTGCTCGTCCTGGATGACGTGCTGGGTCTGGAAGACGGCGTCGGCCGAGCCGCGGAACCAGCTGGTGCCGGTGCGCTGCTGCGCCGGGATGGCCTCGATGTACTGGTCGAGGATAGGCGAGAGGCGCCACACACGGGCGATGTGCTCCTCCAGCGATGCACTTTTGTACTGCGTCAGGACCTTGATGCGGAAGAGGCCCGAGTTGACGAAGTTCGACAGCACGATATCGATGATGCGGTAGCGCCCACCGAAGGGGACCGCCGGCTTCGCGCGTTCGAGGGTCAGCGGATGGAGCCGCTTTCCCTCGCCGCCGGCGAGGATCATGACGAGGATCTGGCTGCTGTCGAAATCGGCGAAGGTCTTCATGCGGTGGTCTTGGGGCAGTCCTGGCGCGCGTGACGACGACGCCGCCGAGTGTAGGCCACCGGCGCGACGAGCGTGCTGGAATCAGACCGGGCGCGTGCGCTCCTGTCCGCGGGACGCTTCGCTTAGGTTCAGTTCGCGTTGGCTCCGCCGGCGTTCCACGGATCGTCGCGGTCGAGGGTACGCTTGTTCGTGACCCGCGGCGTCTGGGACGGCGGCGGTTCGGTCGCCACCGGAGCAACCACGACCGGAGGGCTCGGCGCGGGATCGGCTTGGTGCGCCGTGTGCGTGGACGGTGAGGAGTGCGTGGTGTGCCCGTAAGTGGAGGGGGGGGCGCTCGCGTGCTCCAGCGTCACCTCCAGGTCGACCTGCGGCTTGTCGGCGACGAGCGTGACGATCTTCGAAGCGAACCCGGGTGCTTCGACGCGGATCTCGTGCGACGTCGCGTCGAGCGTCACGGTGAGATCCTCCGGTCGCGCGACGGGGTTGCCGTCGAGCCACACCTTCGCGGTGACCGGCGTCACGTGGACCGAGACATGCGCGTTGGCCAGTCCGGGCGCTGTCGGCGCCGGCGCGACGTCGGCGCTCGGCGCGGGCACCGGCGCGGTGGCCACGGCGACCGGCGCGGATGCCTCGGGAGCGCGCGGTGCCCGCAGCAAGAAGTACGTGCCCGTCACTCCCAGGAGGACCACCGCCGCGACCGCGCCGATCGCCCGCCCCTTCGACTTCGAGGCAGGCGGCGCCGCGCTCCGCGGCGCGCTCCCCGGTTGCGCTCCGGTGGGGGTCGGAAGCGGGTACCCCGGAGACGAGACCAGGCTCGCGAGCGCGGGCACGGCGGACGCGATCATCCTCGACGCGGAGGTGGTGTCGTCCTTCTCCGCGTTGCGCATCTGCTGCTCGATGGCGGCCTTCACCTGCGCGCGCCGATCGGCGTAGAGCGTGGAGACGAACGCACCCACGCTGCGCGACGTCACGTCGGGGTGGTGCTCGCGGAGATACGCGTCGATGGCCTGGCGCATCGCCTCCGCGCTCGCGTATCGATCCTCGGGGCGAGGCGCGAGCGCCTTCATGCAGATCTCCACGAGGGCCGGCGGCGCGTCCGGGTTCGCCGACGTCGGGCTCGGTATCTCGCCATCGATGAGGCGCCGGAAGACGTCGACGTCGCTGAGCCCATTCCACAGGCGCTTGCCCGCGAGCCCACGCCAGAGCACCGCACCGGCCGCGAACACGTCGACCCGCCGATCGATGGCTCGGCTGCTGCCCCCCAGTTGCTCGGGGGCCATGTACCCCACCTTGCCCTTGATGATTCCGGTCCGGGTCTCCTGCGACGTCTCGGCCTTGGCGATGCCGAAGTCGACGACCTTCACCGTCCCGTCGTAGGTGACGAAGATGTTGTGCGGAGAGACGTCGCGATGGACGACGTGAAGCGCGGTGCCCTGGAAATCGACCAGGTCGTGCGCGTGGTGGAGGCCGACGAGCGCGTCGGACATGGTCCGCAGGGTCATCTCGATGGGGAGACCGCCGTTCGCCTCGGCGCGCTTGAACACCGCCTCGAGCGACTGCCCGTCCAGGTACTCCATCGCGATGTAGTGGTGGCCCCCGTCGTGGCCG
>JAMFST010000537.1 GCA_026225435.1 Labilithrix luteola | reverse complement strand
TGACGCTGTCGTCGAAGCGGCCGATCTCGGCGTAGTCGACGTTGCGGTGGAAGACGACCTCCGCCTGCGACGTCGCGACGGCGAAGGCGGCGTACCAGGCGCCGCGCTCGGGGCCGTTGAAGCGGCTGCCGAACGGCGACGGGTGGCAGAACGACGCGTTGACGACGCGGAAGAAGGGGATGCCGAAGACCAGCTCGTGGATGCCGATGCCCGGGGCCAGGCCGACCTCGGCGAGGAGGCGGTCGTTGGTCGCGCCGTCGAGCTCCACGATGTCGGCGAAGTGCTGGTCGTCGTCGCTGATGCGCGCGAGCACGCTCTCGCCCCCCTCGCGGTACTTCGAGGGGACCAGACGGTGCGTGTCGTACTGCCGCACCAGCGTGGTCGGCGGCAGGCGGACGGTCTTGCGAGCGCTCACACCGCTCCGCGGCGGGCGTCGAGCAGGCGGCGGACGGTCTGCAAGGCAGGGACGCCGCCGGCCATCATGTATGCCAGCGGCGTGCGCCCGGCGAAGAGCGGGTTGGCGTTGGGCAGGCGCACCCACTCGTCCGCCAGCTTCTCGCCGAAAAGGATGTTGAGCGCCTTGAAGATGCCGACGAGGTACGAGACGCGGGTGAGCGTGTCGACGTCGAGGGTGCGCGCGGGGTCCTTGCGCCACTTGTAGTACGGGCCGTTGGAGAGGCCACCGAGCAACGCGCGCGCGTCCTCGTCCCGGATCGACCAGCGGGCGACGAGGTTGAAGAAGGCCTTCAACGCCGAGGGGCTGAGACGCTCGCGCTCGGCCCGGTCCGTCAGGTCGACGGGGGGCGCCGGCTGGTAGCGGCCGACGGGACCAGCAGGGCTGATGGGGAACGCGGGTTGCGGGAGAGCCATGGGGAGGATTCCTGTTTCACACAAGATATCCTCCTGAACAGGAGAGTCAAGGCGACCTCAGCGCGGGACCTTGATCTCCCCGCTGGCGATCTTGCGCGCGAGAGCGTCCACCTCGGCGCGCACGTCCTTCGGGATCCCGCCGCCGTGGGCGTCGTCCTCGACGTAGCCGACCCCGTCGTCGGCGATCCCGAAGACGCGCATGTCGGCGCTCGCGCGGTGGGGGTCGGTACCGCGCAAGCGAGCATCCTCGATCTCGTGGAAGACGGCGACGTCGATGCGCTTGATCATGCTGGTCACCACGGTGCCCGGCATGTCGTCGTGCTGATCGGAGTCGACGCCGATGGCGAGAGCGTGACCGTCGTGGGCTGCCTCGAACACCCCGTGGCCGCTCGCTCCGGCCGCGTGGTAGAGCACGTCGGCGCCACCGGCGATCTGCGAGAAGGCGACCGCCTTCCCCTTGGCCGGATCCTTGAACGCGTCGGGCGAGGCGCCGACGTAGGCCGCGTCGATCTTGCAGGTCGGGCAGGTGGTGAGGACGCCGGCGCGGTAGCCGTTCTCGAAGCGGGCGATGAGCGGGCTCTTCATGCCGCCGACGAAGCCGACCTGCTTCGAGCGGGTGAGGCGACCGGCGACGGCGCCGACGAGGAACGAGCCCTCCTCCTCGCGGAAGGCCAGGCCGGTCACGTTGGCGGGGATGCCCGCCTCGTTGGGCGCGTAGTCGACGCAGGCGAAGTGCACCCGGGGGAACGCGCGCGCCACCGCGTCGATGTCGCTGGAGAAGAGGAAGCCGACGCCGATGACCAGGTCGTAGCCCTCGGAGGCGAAGCGACGCAGCGCCGACTCGCGATCGCCGGTGCCCGCCGGCTCGAGGTACGACGCCTGGACGCCGAGCTCGCGCACCGCGCGATCGACGCCGAGGTAGGCCGCGTCGTTGAAGCTCTTGTCGCCGCGCCCGCCGATGTCGAACACCAGGCCGACGCGGAAGCCTCCTCCTCCTCCGCCACCGGTAGCGCCGGTGACCGGCGATACGTGGCGCGCAGGGAGGAAGGTGAGCGCGGCGGCGACAGCGACGAGGCCGACGGCCCAGGCGGCCCGGCTCATGGGCTCAGGCCACCGTCACGTCGGAGGTCGAGGGCGGATTCGGCAGCTTGCCGTCGCGCAGCGTGCCGCGCCCGTCGCCGGCGGAGTCGGCCTCGACGAAGATCTTCCGCATCTGCGGCAGCTTCTCCCGCAGCCGCTCCTCGAGCGTGTTGGTCACCTGCTCGATCTGCGCGAGCCGCAGCTCCGGATCGAAGGCCACCTTGAGCGCGAGGATGACCACGTCCGGACCGAGGTGCATCGTGAGGAGCTGCGTGACGCGCAAGACCCCCGGGGTGCCTTCGGCCAGCTCGAGCGCCTCGCGCTGATCGTCGGGCGAGGCGCTCTCGCCGATGAGCAGGCCGTGCGTCACCCACGCGAGCGTGATGGCCACGGCGCAGAGCACCACGCCGATGATCACGCTGCCGAGCGGATCGAAGAAGGCGAGGCCGGTGAGCCGGCTCGCCGCCACCGCGAGCAGCGCGATGACCAGGCCGACCAGCGCGGTCGAGTCCTCGGCGAGCACCAGCGGGATCGTCGGATCGCGCGTCTTCAAGATCGCCTCGCGCCAGCCCTTGCCGGCGGCGAGCACCTTGAACTCGGTGTAGGCCACCTTGAAGCTGGCCGACTCGAGGAGGATCGACAGCCCGAGCACGCCGTAGCTCCACAGCGCCGATCCGGCGTGCACGGGCGACGGCTCGAGCAGCTGCGTGACCCCTTCGAAGATGGCGAAGGCGCCGCCGACCGAGAAGAGGAGCAGCGCGACCACGAAGGGCCAGAAGTACTTCTCGCTCGAGCGACCGAAGGGGAAGCGCTCGTTCGCCGGACGCGCGGCCAGGCGCATGCCGACCAGGAGCAGCGCCTGGTTGCCGGTGTCCGCCAGCGAGTGCACCGCCTCGGCGAGCGTGGCCGTCGAGTGCGAGAGGTACGCGGCGACGAACTTGAACGCCGCGATGGCGAGGTTCCCCGCGAGCGCGGCGATGACCACCTTGCGACTGTCGTGCCCCCCGCTGCTCATGGATCGCCGCTCATGGATAGGAGACCTGCACGCGCGCTCGCGCCTGCTGGAAGAAGGATTGTTCCTCCGCGCGCAGCCGCTGATCCACCAGCCAGCGCTCGAGCGCGTCGCGCACGTCCTCGAACTTCTGCTTGCGGAACGGGTGCGTGCCCGTGCGGTAGGCGGTGCGCAGCTCGTCGTCACTCGGGTGGAGAATGCGCGTGATGGCGCGGTCCACGTAGGTGCTGGCGCGGACGCGGCGGGCGATGAGGTCGGCCAGCTCGTCCTCGCTGATCCCCTCGGCGCGCATGGCCGCCTCGAGCGCCGCCTGTCCGCCGATCGACTCGATGAGCGCCACCCGCTGCGTCTTCACCTGCCGGCCGAAGCCGAGCGGATCCATCGCC
>JAMFST010000053.1 GCA_026225435.1 Labilithrix luteola | reverse complement strand
TGCTCCACGACGATCACGCCATCCTCCGTTTCGTCATCGGCAACGCGCTGCTCACGCTGGGGCTCGGTGGGCTCAAGAGCTTCGTGGTCCTCTGGCTGACCGAGGGGCTCGACAAGAGCATGACCTTCACCGCCGGCGCGATGACCGTGGTGGCCGCCGGCACGGTGATCGGCGCGCTCATCTCCGGCAAGCTGGGCGATCGCTACGGGCCGGGCCGCGTGCTCGCCATCTCGCTGTGCGTCTTCGGCGTCGGGCTCTCCGTCGGCACCTTCTCGACCTCGGTGCCGGTGCTCGCCGTCGCCTTCCCCTTCATCGCGCTCGCCGGTGGCGCCGCCGTCGCGCTCCCCTACGCGCTCCTCATGGAGCTCACGCCGTCGAAGAAGCACGGGATCGTCGCCGGTCTCTTCGACGCCAGCAGCGGCGTCGGCACCTTGCTCGGCCCGACGATCACCGGCGGAGCGATCGATCTGCTGCGCCCCTTCTTTCCCGCGAGCCACGGCTACTCGGCGATGTGGCCGGTGCTGAGCATCTCGGTGATGGGGAGCACGGCCATCCTGTGGCGCGCGGGCAAGGCGAAGGGGGCCAGCTGACGGCGCGCTGACTACTCCGCGGGAGCGTGCGCCGGCTGCGTGGCCGGCTCGCGGCGCGGCAGGATGTACTTCTTGGTCACGCGCTCCCCGAGGATGCCGATGACCGACCCGAGGAGCGCGCCGACGAGCACGTCCGACGGGTAATGCTGCCCGAGGTACAGGTGGGAGAAGCAGACCAGTCCGGCGAACACGTAGGTGACCGTCACCAGGCGGTGCTTCCACGAGCGCTGCCCCGGCGCGCATACCCACGGGCTGGCGGCGAGGCAGGCGGCGGCGGCGAAGGCGCGCAGCGCATGGCCGCTGGGGAACGACGCGTCGCTCGGGTGGCCGAGGAGCGAGTGGATGTCCACGAGGGCGAGGAAGGGGCGCGGCCGCGCGAAGAACAGCTTGAGGACGAAGTCGCACAGGGCGCAGCCACCCAGCGACACGGCGACGGCGACGGCGTCGCAGCGGCTCTTCATCCAGGCGAGCAGCGGCGCGACGATGTACATCACCGAGCCCTTGCTGATCATCGCCACACCGATCATGAAGTTCGTCAGCCACAGCGGACCGTTCGCGCCGTAGAGCGCGTGGAGGATGCCGAGGTCGATCTGGTGGAGGAAATTCATACCGCTCTCTCAGTGTCATCCGTCCCACGCGTCGGGGAAAGGCGAGAACCGCAAAATGCCGCATTGCGGCAGCGTTTTTCTGCGAACCTGACGCACACAGGCGCAAGACGGAAAAGGAGACGATCGTGGGAAAGCTCGAGGGATTGACGGCAGTGGTCACCGGCGCGAGCCGAGGCATCGGACTGGGCATCGCCCAGCGTCTCGTCGCCGAGGGGGCGCGGGTGGCGATCACCGCCCGCAAGCCGGAGGCGCTCGAAGCCGCCGTGGCGCAGCTCGGAGGGCCCGCGCACGCCTTCGGTATGGCCGGCAACGGCGCCGATCTCGATCACCAGAAGGCCGTGGTCGAGCGAGTGATGAACGACTACGGCCGCTTCGATCTGCTGGTGAACAACACCGGCATCAACCCGGTGTACGGGCCGATGGTCGACCTCGATCTCGCCGCCGCGCGGAAGATCGTCGAGACCAACTGCCTCTCGGCCCTCTCCTGGGTCCAGCACGCCTACCGCGCCTGGATGAAGGACAACGGCGGCGCGGTGGTGAACATCTCCTCGATCGCCGGCATCCGCCCGGCGCCGGGGATCGGCTTCTACGGCGCCAGCAAGGCGATGCTGGCGCAGATCACCCAGCAGCTGGCCCTGGAGCTCGCGCCGAAGATCCGCGTGAACGCGGTCGCGCCGGCGGTGGTCAGGACCCGCTTCGCCAGCGCGCTGTACGAAGGGAAGGAAGACGAGGTGATCGCGACCTACCCGCTCGCCCGCCTCGGCGTGCCCGAGGACGTCGCCGGCGCCGTCGCCTTCCTCCTCTCGCCGGACGCCGCGTGGGTGACCGGACAGATGATCGTCCTCGACGGAGGGCTCACCCTGCGCGGCGGCGCGTGAGGATCGAGCTCCCGGCCACCTCCGCGCTGGCGAGCTACTCCTTGTGGACGATGCTCCCGCTCAGGCCCACGGCGTAGAGCTCGCCGATGCCGGTTCCCCAGATG
>JAMFST010000052.1 GCA_026225435.1 Labilithrix luteola | reverse complement strand
GGCGTTGGTGTACGGATCTTCCACGCCGATGAGGAGCGCGGGGACGCCGCCGAGCTGCTCGTCGCAGGCGGCGGCGAGAAGCTCTTCGTGAGAGCGGAAGTGGCGATAGACCGGTGCCGACACCGACACCCGCGTGCTTGGCGATGTCGTCGAAGGACGCGCCGGCGCCGCGCTCCTTGAAGAGCTCCTCGGCCGCGGCGAGCAGGCGGGCACGATTTCGCGCCACGTCCGCCCGCGGGGCCGGAATCCGCAAAAGGAGCGGCCGGAGGAACGGCTCGCCCTATCCTCTGCGACTGGTCCGACGGCGACCCCAAAATGCCGATGCGGGACACGACCGGGACACGGATCCCCGGAAGGCACCATTCGTCCGAGCGAGAAGTGTGAGTTTCGGCGGCCTTCTAAGCCGTTGGTCGCAGGTTCGAGTCCTGCCGGGCGCGCCAAGACATTGCCGTCTCGTCCGTCGATCCCGCCACCGGATCGTGCTCGACGAAGACGACCGTGCGGCCGGCGAAGGGCTGCTGGGCGAAGAAGCGGCGCTTGGTCTCGGCGTCGAGGTGCGCCAGCGCTTCGTCGAGGAGGAGCACCGGTGCGTCCGAGGCGATCGCCGCCGTGAGGAGCACGAGCTGCCGCTGGCCGGACGAGAGCGTGCGGCCGCCGCTCGCGAGCAAGGTGCCCCACTTCATCGGCCAGGTCTCCACGATCGGTGCGAGGCCGGTCACGCGCGCCGCCTCGAAGATGCGCTCGCGCGTGGCACCGCCCGAGAGCACACCGAGGTTGTCGAGCACGGAGCGCCCGAGGAGCGGCGCGCCCTGGGGCACGTAGAACACCTGGTCGATGAGGATCGAGCCACGCGATGGCAGGTAGAGCCGGCGAGCAAGCGGAGCAGGGTCGTCTTGCCCGATCCCGAGGGCCAGCGCAGGGTGATGTGCTCGCCGCGCCGAACCTGCAGGCGGAAGTCGCGGAGGATCCACGGCCCCCCCTCGTGACGGAACCAGACGTCGTCGACCGCGATGGCGACGCCATCGGCGGCGACCACCGGTGCGGAATCGGTCGACGGGGAGGCGCTGGCCTGGACCGCCATCGCGTCGAGCGTGTCGCGGAGCTGCGCGCGCAAGGTCCTCAGCACGACGAAGCGCTGCGGCGCAGCGAGCACGCCACGAAACCCCAGCTCGAACGCGGCCACGAGCTGCACGCAGGCGACCAGATCGGCCAGCGATGCCGTCCCTGCGAGGCACTGCCACCCGAGCAAGGCGTAGACGACGACGAACGAGCCGCGCTCGAACAGGCTGGTGATCCCGGCGGTCGCCGCGTTGTGCCCGCCGACCTCGAGCGCCGCGCGCTCCTCGCGATGCAGCAGCGCTTCGAGCTCGCGACGCACCGACGGCTCGAGCCCCTCGGCGCGGATTACCTCGAGCGCGTCGATCGACTGCAACAGGAGCTCGTGCCGCCCGCGCCTCGCCTGCGCCATGGTCCGCTGCCCGCGCACCTGCCGCGAGCCGACGCCCGCCACCACCGCGAGCGCGACCAGCGCCACGGCCGATGTCGCCAGCGCTGCGGCGGGCGCGATGGTGGCGAGCGCCGCCAGGAAGGCCACGCCGAACAGACCATCGACGAGCGCGCCGAGCTGGGGAACCGTGAGCCGCACCCAGCGATCGGCAGCGGCGAAGTCCTCCCACGCCGCGCCCGGGCGTCGCGTGGCCATCGCGGTGAAGGGCTGGTCGAGCATCGCGCGGAAGACCTCGCGGGCGAAGCGCTCGCACAGGTGCCCCTCGACGAAGCGAAGGGCGCGATCGCGCAGGCGCGAGGTGAGCGCCACGAGCCCGCCGGCCAGGGCCACCGCGAGGACCACGGCGGTCAGCGTCGCCCGCTCGCCATCGGGGAGCGCGCGCCCGAGCGCGAGACGCGACAGGAACGGCAGCACGAGGAGCAGCAACCGCTGCATCACGGAGAGCGCGAGCGCGTCGCGCACCGCCGCCCTCAGACCACGATCCCCGCGCACCATGGCCAGCAGCGCCCGCGCGGGCGAGCCTCCCGGGGTGCGGTAGGAGACGAGCGCGCGCCCGGACAGCCGCTCGCCGAGGTCGGCATCGCGCAGCTCCACGGCGCCGTCCTTGGTGGAGAGCCGCATGGTCCGCGCGTCCCGACCGGCGACGATCCCCACGGAGCCGTCGCGCAGCTCGACGACGGTGTCGAGCGGCAGATCCTGCGCTTGCCCCGGCTCGAAGGAGCGCAGCGCGGTCGACAGCCCCTCCGCAGGCAGGATACGGCGCAACGTGGTCAGCACGTCCTCGCCGGGCCGGGTCGCGCGCGACGGATCCTCGCCGTGATCGCGAAAGGCCAGCGCGTCGACGACGAAGGAGGGATCGCTCACGCCACCACCTCGCGGAACGCGGGCGACCGAGCCGACAGCTCGTCGAAGGTCCCCTGGTCGACGACCCGACCGCGCTCGAGCACGAGGATGCGGTCGGCCGCGCGCATCACCGCCGCGCGATGGGTCGCGGAGACGATGGTGGCCCCGGTCTGGCGCAGCTCGTCGAGGATCTCCGCCTCGAGCCGCAGATCGAGCGCGCTGGTCGCCTCGTCGAGGAGGAGGAAGCTCGGCGATTTCACCAGCGCGCGCGCCAGCACGAGGCGCTGCTCCTGCCCCGCCGAGAGTTGCGTGCGGTCGTGCGAGAGCGGCGCGTCGATGCCGAGGCTCCGCTCGCCGATCACCTCGTCGAGACGCGCCGCCCGCAGCGCGCGCGTCACGTCCTCGTCGTCGGCCTCGATCTGCAGCGCGACGTTGTGGCGGACCGTTCCGTCGAAGATCTGCGGACCGGCGGGCACGAAGCCGGTCTCGCGGCGCAAGGCCGGAAGGTCGAGCGATGCGAGCGGCTGCCCGCCGACCAGGATCTCGCCTTCGACCGGTTCGAGCATCCCGGTGAGCAGGCGCAGCAGCGTCGACTTGCCGCTCCCCGATCGCCCCACCAGCGCCACGTGCTCGCCAGCGGCGATGCGCACGTCGATCGCGGTGAGCGTCGGCGCGCTCGACGCGTCGAAGGCGAAGGTCACCTGCCGCGCTTCCAGGGTGGCGGTCGTGGCCATCGCCGTGCCGCCTGCCGGCGCAGGGGTGGCCGTGAGGATGTCGTCGAGCCGATCGAGGGTCGGACCGATCCGGGCGAGCTGCAGCGCGAGGTCGACCATCGACTCGGTGCGGCCAGCGACGAGCGCCTCCACCGCGAGGAAGGTGGTGAGCGCCCCGAGGGTCAGCGCGCCGTCGATCACGCGACGCCCGCCGACGAGGAGCAGCGCCGCGAGGGTGATCCGCTCGAGCAGCGTCACCAGGGCCGCCGATCGATCGGCGGTCCCCTGTGCCGCGCCCACGGAGCCGATCTCCCGGTGCCGCGCGCGATCGAGCTTGGCGAGGAAGTACGGCTCGAGGTGCAGCGCCTTGACCGACTCGAGGTGGCGGAAGGCGGCGACGAACACGTCGGCGACCTCCGCCCGGGCGACCGCCTCGGACACCGCCTGATCTCCGAGGCTGCGGGTCACCGCGAGCGACAGCGCCATCCGCGCGACCACCAGCCCGGCGAGCAACGCCGCCAGCGAGGCGTCGTAGGCGAAGAGGAACCCGAAGTAGGCGACGAGGAGGAGCAGATCGAAGCTCCCCTGGAAGAGCGCGAGCACCGTCTCTCGCAGGCCGAGCACCGCCTGCGCGCGGGCGGCGAGGTCCCCGGCGCTGCGCTTCACGAAGAAGGGGACCTCGAGACCGAGGAGGCGCGCGAAGAGCTCACCGCCGAAGCGTCGTTCGAGCTCCTCATCCGGCGCCACCAGCCGG
>JAMFST010000536.1 GCA_026225435.1 Labilithrix luteola | reverse complement strand
GCGCACGCTTCGCCCGGGCGACGCCGTCGATATCCTCGATGCGCAGCGCGAGATGGCCGTCGAAGTCGATACGGTCGGTGAGCGGCTGGAGCAGCACCCATTCGGGACCGACGCTGATGACGAACGCCTTGAGCGCTTCGCCTGTCACGGCCCAGGTGAGGTCCACGAGCGACCCGCGCGTGGCGGCTCTGCGCAAGCGTTCACGAGGGGGCATCATTCACTTCCTCTGTACAAAAGCACGAAGCGCGTTCGAGACACCCGAACGCGCTTCAGTACTCGTCAGCTTGGGGCCGACAACGGCTACTTCACCACTTGAGCGCGGCCTTGATCTTCGCCTCGACCTGCGTCGCAATGGTGGCGTACTCGACCGAGCTCGGGAGGTAGTTGCAGCCCTGGCTGTTCGCCGCCGCGTAGTCGGTCGCGATGACGTAGTCGGCAACGGCCGTCGTGTTGGCGGCCTTGAACTTCGTCAGCGCGGCCTCGGTGTCCGTCTGGACCTCCGTCTCCGTCTCCGCGCCGCCGAGCGAGTAGCCCGGGCCGATGACGAGGAGAATGTACGGCGTCTTGTTGTACGTGGTGAACACCGTGCCGAGGAAGGCCGCGAGATCGGTCTCGAAGGTCGCGTCCACGATCGGCGGCGCGCCGAAGTCGGTCCACGCGCCGAGGTTCACGACGACGGCGTCCGGGGTGTAGTTCGAGAAGGTCCAGGTCGGGGTCGTGTCCGTGTCCGGGAGGATGCGCGGCCACATCTGCGCTGCGGTCCGCGACGTGTCGTAGAACTGGTTGTTGTCGACGCCCATCTGGAACGCCGCCGTGGCGATGTACTCGGCGTTGAACGAGCGCGCGACGAGGTTCGGGTAGGCGAGCGAGATGTCGTTCTGGTTCGAGTTGATCAGATTCGTCGTCGGTGAGCCGGTGCACGAGGCGCTGTCGCCCCAGCCGGCGGTCTGGTCGTCACCGATGAACTCGATCTTGTGCACGAACGTCGATGCGGCCGGCACGATGGTGCCCGCCGTGGTGGTGGTGAACGGCGTGCCCGCGTGCGTCCCCGCTGCGCTCGTCGTGTAATTCGTGATCTTGATCGTGCCGACGGCGGAGTCGGTGACCTTGTAGATCTCCGCGGTGTTGGTCCCCGTGGCAGGCGCCGTCGAGGTGATGATCGTCGCGCCGTTGGCATTGATCGCGACGTTGGCCGCAGCCTTCGTTCCGTTGATGTACACCGCGAGGTAATCGCCGCTGGTGGCGGGGCCCGTGGTCTGGCCGTCGCCGGTGTAGATCGTGTCGCTCACGTTCAACTCCAGGGTCGGGCCGGTGAAGGACACCAGGATCCCGGAACCCGGCCACGCGGCCGACATCGTCCCGCCGCTGGTGGACCATCGACCCATCGTGCGGAACGTCGGCAGCGTCCCCGCGTCGACCGCGGCATCGCCGGCATCCTCACCCGCGTCATGCCCGGCATCGCCAGCATCCTCGCCCGCATCCCCCGCGTCACTCCCCGGCGGCACCGTGCTGTCCGCCGCCGCGTCCTTCACTCCGCTGTCCTGCGACCCGATGATCCCGGTGTCCGGAGCCGCATCCGCCGGCGTGGTCGCGTCGTCGTCGCCCGGTGCGGTCGCGTCGAGGGTCGGCGCCGTGCCGTCCTTGCCGCCTGCGTCGGTGGCGTCGTCATCGTCGTCGCCGTTGCCGTTGCCGCAACCGACGGCGAACATCCACGACATGGCAGACAGTGTAAGAACGGAAGTGAGGGCGATACGTGAAGTTCGGCGCATGGTCCAAGCGATAGCAGAAAGCAACCCCATGAAAAGGGGGGCCACACGTCGAAAAAGGCTCTGCCGGCTTTTCGGGAGCGGTTTCCGCGATCACGTTGCTACCCGCGACGGCAGGACGGCGCGGTAGCGTGCGGCGCTCAAGCATGAAGCAGCCTTCGCTCACGCCTTTTCCGATGGTCGCGGCGGCCGCGCTTGCCGGTGTCGTCAGCGTGAGCGCCGGCTGCGGCGGAGCCAGCTCGGTGCGCTTCGGCAACGACGGCTCGCTGCACGCGAAGACGACGCCGCACGTGGACATGCGCGACCCGCACCAGCGGACCGCGCCGCTCGTCGTCAGCATCGTGGTGGATCAGCTCGCGGCCTGGGTGCTCGACGAGCGCCTCGCGACCCTGCCCGCCGACGGAGGCTTCGCGCGCCTGGTGCGCGAGGGGACGCGGGTGCGCTCGCTGGTCTACGCGCACGCCGTCACCGACACCGCCCCGGGGCACGCGTCGCTGTACACCGGCGCTGTCCCGCGCGACTCGGGCATCGTCGCCAACGAGACGGTGGAGGCCGATCCGACCGGCAAGCCGGGCAAGCGGGTCACCATCCTCTTCGACCCGACGCTCACCTCCCTCTCGGCCAGCGGCAAGCACGTGGTCGGCAGCTCCGGGCCCGAGCTGCTCCTGGCGGACGGCGTGAGCGATCGGCTCCACGATGCCTTTCCGAGCGCCACCATCGTCTCCGTCTCGCTGAAGGATCGCGGCGCGGTCATCCCCGCCGGGCGGCACCCGACCGCCGCCTTGTGGTTCGACTCGGCGGAAGGCTCGTTCGTCACCTCCACGGCCTACGACGATCACTTCCCCGGCTGGGCGACGGCGCTCGGCCGACCGGAGGCGGTGGCGAAGCTGTTCGCCAGGCCGTGGACGCCGCTCGATGCCGGGTGGCTCGGCAAGCACGCGCAGACGCCCGACGCGCAGCCCGGCGAGGCCAACTGGTTCGGCCTCGGCACCACCTTCCCGCATGACGTGGCCGGGAGCGAGAAGCCTTTCGTCACCTTCCGCGCGACTCCGTACGGCGACGACGCGGTCCTGCAGCTGGGGCTCGCGGCCGTCGATCGCTTCGCCCTCGGGCGCGGCGCCGGGACGCTCGACGAGGTCGACGACGACGGCGATCCCGGCGATCGCCCGATGCTCCTCGCGATGTCGCTCTCCTCGAACGACTACGTCTCCCACGTCTTCGGACCGAATTCCTACGAGTCCTGGGACGAGCTGCGGCGGCTCGACGCGTCGCTCGCCCGCTTCTTCCACGAGCTCGACGATCGCGTCGGTGCGGACAAATGGACAGCGGTCCTCTCGGCCGATCACGGCGCCGGCTACCTCCCCGAGGGGAACACGGTGAGCACCATGCGGCCCGGCTGTCCGGCGCCCGATCCGTGGGATCGCCCGTGCGGTCCGCTCGGACGGATCCTGCCCGACGAGATCGCCGCCTCGCTCGAGAAGGACGCGCGCGCCGCGCTCGGAGGTCCGCCGCCGGCATCGCGGTCGTTCCCGCTCGGGGGCGCGTGGGTCGCCGGCGTCGCCGATCCGTACGTCATCTACGGAGCAGCCGCCGCGGCGCTCCCCCCGGCGCGACGGGCGATCCTGACCAAGGCGCTGATGACCGCGCTCGCGCGCCGGCCGGAGCTCGAGAAGGTGTACGACGTGCGCCAGCTCCCGCCGAGCTGCCCTCCGCTCGCCGACGAGTCGCTCGACTCGCTGGTCTGCCACTCGTACGCGCCGGCGCGCGGGGGCGACCTCTACCTGGTGGCCAAGCCGGGGTACTTCTTCGACCCCTCCGTCGTCGTCGGCAAGGGGGAGAGCCACGGGAGCCCCTACCGCTACGATCGTACGGTCCCGCTCCTGGTGCGCGCGCCGGGTCGGGCCACGGCCGGGCTTCTCGTGCAGACGGCCCCCTTCGGCGCGTTTTCTCGCACCTTGGCCAGCCTGCTGGGGGCGCCGCCTCCGGAGGCGTCGCGGAACGCCCCGGACCTGGCGGGCAACGTGCCCCACGCCGCAAACTCCGCTCTGGCGGCTGCATCAGGATTGGGCAAGGAAGGCCCAGGCCAGCTACACTCCTTTACGGCACCGCCAGAATGATCACGGAACCGCTCAGCAACAAGGAGTCTCTCCGGGGTCAGGTCATCGGAGGGAAGTACGTCGTCGAGGAGCTGCTCGGCTCCGGCGGGATGGGCACGGTCTGGATGGGCCGGCACAACATCCTCAAGACGCGCGTGGCCATCAAGTTCATTCGGCCGCAGTTCGCCGAGCGACACGAGGCGCGCCGGCGCTTCGAGATCGAGGCGCGCGCCGCCGCCAACGTGCAGAGCAAGCACGCCGTGCAGGTCTACGACTACGGCGTCAGCGACTTCGGGCTGCCGTACATCGTGATGGAGTACCTCGAGGGGGAGTCGCTCTCCGACACG
>JAMFST010000535.1 GCA_026225435.1 Labilithrix luteola | reverse complement strand
GCAGCGCGCCGGCCTGCGCCGCGAGCACCGTCCGCCAGGTCCAGCCGAAGGAGCGACGGAAGCCCGAGAGTGCGAGGACCGCGTACCAGCGCAGCGTCCCCAGGAGCGTGCCGGCGAAGGTGACGAGCGCCAGGAGAGCGAGGAGGCCGAGGCGGGCGTGAGAGAGCACCGAGAGGAGACCCGGCTCGCAGCGCAGCTGGGCGCAGGTCGAGGGATCGAGGCTCGTGTCGGCAGGCTTGACGTGGAGGATGCAGCTGCCGTCCTCGCGCCGCTCGACCGGCCCCTTGGCGACGACCGAATTCTGAGTGGCCGGCGCCTCGCAGCGGTCGCGCAGGGGGACGACGGCCACCACGAGCCCGAGCGCCAGGACCCCCACCACGGGCGCCGCAACCCGCGCTGCGACGCGTCGGCCGCGTCGAAACAGGGAAAGGCTCGGTCGGGACGGGTCGAGGGGCAAAGGAACGCCACGGACACCATAGCGCCCGCTCGCGTTCCGACGAAGAACCAGGATATCTTCGCTCCCCATTCGTGCCTGCGCCCCTCGCTCGATCCTCTCGTCGCACTCGCGGCTTCGCCCGGCGCGGCTTCACGCTCCTCGAGCTGATGAACGCCGTGGCCCTGGTGGCCATCCTCAGCGCCATCGCGATGTACGGCCTGTCCAAGTACGTGCGTCATTCCAAGACGCTCGAGGCGGAAGGGACGGTCGAGTCGCTCGCGGCCGCGGCCGCCGCCTATTACGACGCCTCCGACGCGGAGCAGCCGGCCGGGACCACGCCGGAGGCGGCCAAGGCCATGCGTCACTTCCCGCCCCCGTCCAAGGCCTCCGTGCCCGCGGACGTGGCGTCGGTGAGCGGGACGAAGTACCAGAGCGCCCTGGCCGACTGGCAGGGATCCCCGTGGCGCGAGCTCCGATTCACCATCACCCAACCGCAGAACTACGCGTACAGCTTCGACTCGCAGGGGACGGGGTTGAACGCGTTCGCCGTGGTGACGGCGCACGGCGATCTGGACGGGGATGGGTTCGAGCCCACCGGAGCGCGCTCCACGTTCCGCTTGAAGGTCTCGCCCGACGCGACGTTCCACGCCAAGGTGGCGCCGGCGATGGAGAAGATCGAACCCGAGGAGTGATCAGGTGAGGGCGAGGCGCGCGGCGAACCGCGGGATCACGCTGGTCGAGGCCGCCATCGGGCTGTCGCTGGCGCTGTCGGTGGCGGCCATCGCCCTGCCCGCCTTCGTGCGCAACCTGGTGTCGTCCAAGCTGGTCGAGCCGGTCGACGGGCTCGGGAGGATCGGCGCGGCCGCGTGCACACTGGTGGCCGAGGGGAAGCCGGTGCCTCCGAGCGCGCCGCTCACCCCGGCCGACGTTCCGCGCGGACAGCGGGTGGTCGATCCGCCGGGGACCTGGGAGTCGCCCACCTGGCGCGCGCTCGGCTTCCATCCGACCGAGAACGGCGCGCCGCACGCGTTCTCCTTCGTCTTCGACGACACCACCACGGCGCAGGTCCCGCGGGTCTCCGGCCCCACGGCGTTCGCGGGGGTCGGGACGCCGCCGCCGGCAGCTCCGCCGGCGCCCATCCTCCACCCGTCGTTCAAGGCGGCGTCGCACGGGGATCTCGACGGCGATGGCGTGACCAGCAGCTTCGAGATCCATAGCCAGCCAGCTGCAGCCGGGAGTGCCGCCCCCGGCAGCGGACCGCTCCAGGTCGACCCGGAGATGTACGTCGAGGCGGAGGTCGAATGAGCGCGCGCGCGACGACTGCGGGGCAGTTGCTGGTGGCGGTGCTGACGGCGCTCGCGCTCCTCGGCATCGGCCGGGTGCAACCGGCGCTCGCCCGCACGACGCACCTGGTGAAGGAGCGCGACGACCTCTACGCCCTGCCGCCGCCCGACGAGCTGCGGGCGGTGACCCTCGGCTACCGCAGCGCCGCGGTCGACCTGCTCTGGGCGCGCATGCTCGTCGGCTACGGGACGCATTTCGAGGAGAAGAGCCGCTTCCCCGACGTCACGCACTACCTCGACGCGATCCTGGTCCTCGAGCCGGACTACCGCCCCGCCTACCGCTACGCCGACACGCTGCTCTTCTACCACCCGGGCGGAGTTGCCGACGCGAACGACGTCGCCACCATCCGCGTGTATATGAACCGCGCGTTCGCCGCGCGCCCCTTCGATGGTCCGCTGTGGCTGCAGTACGGGCAGTTCCTCGCGTTCACGGCGGTCTCGGTGATGCCTGACAACCAGCGCGACTCGCTCCAGGCCGAGGGGGCGCGGCTCATGGTGCGAGGCGTGGAGCTGGGCGGCGACACCTCGCGCATCCTCTCGGTCGCCACCATGCTCGACCGCAACGGGGCACGCGCAGCGGCGATCGACGGCCTGCGCCGCAGCTATGCGCTCACCGACGATCCCAAGACGCGCGACCAGATCGCCACGCGCCTCGCCTCGCTCGAAGGGACGGCGCAGCGCGACGAGGCGGAGCGAGCGATGAAGCGGGTCGAGACCCGCTGGCGGCAGGACTTCGATTTTCTCAGCCGCGGCGAGTACCTGCTCATCGGTCCGGTCGTCGACCGGCTCGGGTGCGTCGGCCCTTCGGAGGCCCTGCGCTCGGAGTGCGCGGTCGACTGGTCCGACGCCATGCGCGACGAGACTCGGTGAATCACCCGCGTCCAGGCGCGGGCCCCGAGCCGCGGTATAGTACCGCCATGATCTTTGCTTCGACCCGGCGACGCTCGCCGGGTGCATCGTCGTCCGCGGCCTGCGCGGCGGCCGCGTTGACCTCGCTCGCGCTGAGCTGTGGCAGCGGCAGCAACGGCGCGCCGAGCATCCTGGGCTCGACCCTGGACGCCGGCGTGACCGCGGACGCCGGGACGATGCGCTTCGACGCGCCCGAGATCCTGGAAGCGTCGCCGGCGAGCACGGTCAGCATCAATCTGGACGCCGACGTCACCGGCGCCATCTCGCTCTCGCTCGACGGTGACTACGGGGACGCCTCGCTCGCCGACGCCTCTGTCATCGCCACCGCCGGCGTCGCCGCCGTGGTGGTCCGCACCCCCTCGATGGCCACCACCTTCGGCATCCACGCCCGCAGCGCCAGCGGCGCCACCGCCGATCTCGCGGTCGACGTCAGCGCGGCCGGCTACACCTCGGTCGGCATCCACCCCACCTACAGCGGGGTGCGCACCGTCGGCCCGGTGGTGGCGAGCGCCTTCATCAACACCACCTGCGCGCTGCTCACGGCGACGCCGCTCAACGACGCAGTCATCAACGCCTCGGGCCTGCCCGGCTCCGAGCTGACGCTGGACGAGGTGCCCGCCGGCGCCAACATCGCCATCTACGGCCGCATCGGGCACTACGCCTCGGGGTGCATCGACGCCGGCGTCCTCGCCACTGGCAAGGCGCAGGAGCTCGACCTGCCCATCTACGATCTGCCCATGGCGCTGTCGGCGACCAACCTGGTGGTCACGCTCACCCCGGTCGCCGCGCCGGGGAGCCCGGAGCTCGCGTACTGGACCTCGGTGATGGGCGAAGGGCGCGACGCCGCCATCAAGGCGTTCTTCGACCGCGAGATGAACGCGAACGAGACCGACGAGGCTGCGCTGCTCGACGAGATGACCGCCCAGGTGCCGATAGCGAACCAGGCAGACTTTGCCTCGCAGCGCACCAGCCTCGGCTGGGACGCGACCACCGCCACCTGGCTCGGCGCACACCTCGCGTCGTTGGTGATGCCCGCGTCGAGCCTGACTGCCCAGGTGACCGCCGTGCTCGACGCTGCGATCCCCAATGCGCTCGGGCCCATCGTCTTCGGTCTCGCCCAGGCGAGCAACGGGACCGCCCAGGTGAGCCCGTCGACGGTGGACGGAGTGCCGGCCAGCGCCGCCGGCTGGCTCGCCCCCGCCGCGTTCGCCTGGACGGCCGACGCGCATGACAACGTGCAGCTCTCCGGCGCCTTCTTCGTGCAGGCCTCGGCCACGCTGGCCGCCGTCGCGGTCACCAGCAGCGGCAGCACCGACATCCCCGGCACGCTGGCCATGGCGACCACGGCGGGCGGCATCGACTGCACCGGCCTGGCGACGTCGCTCACGAGCGGTGGCGACAGCTACCCCGGTTGCTCCGCGGACTGCACCGCCATGCTGTGCAGCGCCGCGCTCGAGGCGATGTGGATCCGCGCGGGCAACGCCTCGGAGACCGACGACCAGGTCACCCAGGTGGCGCTGGTCGCCAGCGGTGTGGCCGCCGTCGGCGATGCGGCGCAGCCGGTGAGCTTCGCCGGCAACTGGGTCAGCCAGATCAACACGCCGATGGTCGGCACCGGCGATCTCGATGGGACCGTCAACGCCGCCAGCAAGTGACAGCGACCCGCACCGTGCGACCGCAGCTCATCGCGTGACGTTGATGGTCCGCAGCGAGATGATCTGCAGATCGCTCGTCTCGGGGAAGCGGCCCCAGACGCTGACCTCGTAGAGCCCCGGCTTGCCCTGGTCGGAGAGCGGGAGATCGATGGTGAAATGCCCATTTGTCACCGCGACCTCCTTGGGCGTACGGAACCCGTGCGGCCAGTAGGTGGCGTAGGGCGTGGGGACCGGGTAGCTGCGCCGCGCGTTCGCGTCGTGGACCGACAGGGGCGCGGGCACGTCGGTGCGCGCCAGGCCGACGCCGGCGAAGGTCGGCGCGCCGTGCACCTCCCCTTCGACGTGCACGCTATCGCCGAGCCGCGCGCGCGCGGGGAGCGCGCCGTAGGTGCCGTAGTCGTCGACCAGCTCCTCGGCGACGCAAGGCCCGGCGATCTCGCCAGGGGTCGCCCGCGGCTGGGCGATGCCGATGCCCACGTGGACGTGCCAGGGGCGGAGGATGTTCTTGCGGTGGCCGTCGTTCGGCGGCACCTCGTGGAAGAACATCGCCTCGGCCTTGTCGAGCTCCCGCGGGTCGATGCGCGCGGCGGGATCGACCGGGCGGGCCACCTCGTCGGTGAAGCAGAGGGCGTTCTCGAGGTCCATGCCGCTGCCCCCGGCGGCGGTGAGGCGCGACTCCGGGACCGAGCCGTCCGTCCCCCAGTGCCCGAGGTAGCCGTGCGCGGCCATGTCGTCGGCGTGCGCCTGCGCGGCGGCGGTGGGAGGCCCGGAATCGAG
>JAMFST010000534.1 GCA_026225435.1 Labilithrix luteola | reverse complement strand
GGACCGGGTGGAGCGCGGCGGAGGCGCGGTCCGCGGCCGCCGAGCTCCTGGCGAAGAAGCTGGTCGTCGAAGGGAAGCGGGAGGGGAGCGGGCGCGACGTGTTCCTCCCCGGCGCGTGGGACCCGGCGGCGCGCGTCGAGTCGTGGAAGCACGGGCTGTATCCGCATCCACGGGTCGACTCGCAGGAGCCCGTGGCGCCGCCGCGCCCGCACCACCTGCTCTTCGCGGAGGCGTGGCGCCGCATCGACGCGGGGGACGTGCCGCAGCTGGAGAAGGTGCGAAGATGATGACCTCATGCCGCGCCCCCGAGTGCTCGACGTCGACAAGGCGGTGGTCCTGGCGACCGACCTGTTCTGGCAGAACGGCTACGACCGGACGTCGCTGGCCGATCTCACGCACGCGATGGGCATCACGGCGCCGAGCCTCTACCTCGCCTTCGGCAGCAAGGAGGGGCTCTTCAAGCGGGTGCTGGAGCACTACCGCCTGCACCACCTCGCCTACGCGGACGAGGCGCTGAAGCAGACCACCGCGCGCGCGGTCGTCGAGCACCTCCTTCACCAGCGCGCCGACGCGGTGACCGATCCTTCGCACCCGGCCGGCTGTCTCGCGGTGACCTGCGGCCTGACCCAATCGGGGAAGAACAACCCGGTGCGCCGCGAGATCGCCGCGCTGCGCGACGCCGCCCGCGTGCGGTTGCGCCGGCGGCTGCAGAAGGCGAGAGCGGCCGGCGATCTCCCGGCGGACGCCGATTGCGAGGAGCTCGCCCGTTTCGTCATGACCGTCGGCTGGGGGATGGCGGTCGACGCGCAGTCGGGCGCCACGCGCAAGCAGATCCATCGCACGGTCGAGCGCGCGATGGAGGCGTGGCCGCGCTGACGCCGCATGGGCGTCAGTGCACGTGGATCGACGACTGCACCCAGCTGACCCCTCCGCGATTGTCGTGGAGGACCGCCCAGAGCAGGTAGTCGCCGACGGCGCGCGGTGAATAGAAGTCGTCGCCCGTATCATCGAGCTTACCGCTCGTCGGATCGTAGAGAATGATGACATCGGACTTCACCTTGCCGGCCGTGACGTAATAATCGACGTAGAGCTGCTCCTTGAGCGGGTGGCCGGAGATATCGAGGGCGCTCGGGTCGAGCTCCTGGTTGTCGGCGGTCACCACCGTGTCGAGCTTGGTGGTCGGGCACTTCTCGAGATCCGACTGCGAGCAGACGGCGACGTCGATCCCGGCCCCGAGGTCGATCGCGTTTCCACCGAAGGTGAGGTGGTCGATCGTCGGGTTGGTGTTGGTGCGGTCGTCGAACGAGTAGACCACCGAGTAGGCAAAGACGTACTCGTCTGCGCCGAGCGCGTTGTCCGAGGAGTCGAAGCAACCGAACGGGTTGGCGTTGAGGTTCTCCCCCGCGGCCGACGGCGTCGCCTGCACGTGCCCGGCGCAGGCCATGAGGAACGCGGTGGCGAGGCCGTAGGGATCCGTGCCGGCAGTGGTGGCGTGCGCGCTGATCACGTCCGCCGGCATGGTGAAGGAGAACGTCGACCCCGGCGTCAGCTGCGACGTGAGGTCCACGCCGCTGGGGTATTCGGGGATGAACGCCGGGTAGCACTGGAAGTAGTCGTCGTTCTTCGGATCGCTGCAGACCGACGGCAGCCACGACAGGACCATCGGCTCGGGCTTCGACGAGCGCGCGTCGTACGCCAGCGCCGTCAGCTGCACCGGGGTGCCTGGCGTGGCGTACGGCGGATCGGCGCGCACCGCCAGGATGCGCACCCCCTCGACCTGGTTGGACTCGGTGAACGTCGCGCCACACGCGCTGGCGATGGTGAGCAGCATGCAGCCGACGAAGGAGACACGGCGCGGCGTGGTCATCAAAACTCCCCCCGCATCCCGAGGACCGGCAAGATGGGCAATCCCGTCGAGTGCTGGGATTGCGTGTAATTGAAGTTGTAGGACTCCCCCTCGGCGTTCTGGTGATTGGTGAGGTTCTGGACGTCGAGGTACATGCTGAACTTCCAGCGCGCGAAGGCCCACACCTTGTCGACGCGGACGTCGAGCGCGTAGAAGCTGGGGAGCCGCGTCCCGTAGGTGGGCACGGAGGTGACGCCGAGCTGGCTGCCGGTGCTGGCGTTGAAGGCGGCGTAGCTGGTGGAGGTGTACAGATCGCCCGACACGAAGCGAAAGCGCCCTCCCAGCTGCCAGCCCTTTCCCCACTTGTAGCTCCCGAGGACGGTCAGGACCTGCGGCTGGTCGTACTCGAAGGGGGCAATCTCCGCGCTGGGCGAGGTGCGCCGCATGCTGCGCGACAGGGTGTACGAGATCCAGCCGAACCAGTGCTTGTCCGGCTTGTACTTGGCGAGGATCTCGAGCCCGTACGCATACCCGTCTCCCGAGTTGCCCGAGCCGGTCTCCACCAGGTTGGAGAACGACTTGTAATAAGTGTCCACCGAGACGTCGATCGCGTGCGTGATCTCCTGCTCGACGCCGACGTCGTAGTGCACCGAGCGATTCGAGGTGAGGCCGGTCTGTCCGAAGCGCGGATCGGTGTCGAGCGGCTGCGGCGGCTGGTAGAAGATGCCCGCGCCCCCCTTGAGGGTGGTGCGAGGAAAACCGGTGGTGAGGTCCTGGCGCGCGTTGATGCGCGGCGAGACGTCCCAGCTCCTGGTGGCGTCGTCGTAGTCGCCGCGCAGCCCGGGGACGATGCGCATCCCGCGCAGCGGCTTCACCTCGAGCTCGGCGTACATGCCGGGGAGAAACAGCGTGTTCGACGTCTGCGAGCGAATCGTGGCCTGCCCCGGCCCGCCCGAGGGCTGCCCGGCGATGGCCGGTGGCGGAAGCTGCAGCGTGAGCCCGTATGGCTCGTAGATCATGTCGAGCCCCACGTTCATCGTCAGCAGCTGCCCCGACTTCTGCGAGAGCTCGGCGCGCGTGGAGAAGGGATGGCTGGTCGTGTTGAGCGCGTTCACACCGACGCCGAGATCGACGGAGTCCTGCCCGTACGCGGCGGTCACCCGCACTTCGGTGTTGCTGGTGATCTTGTTCAGGTAGCGCGCCTGCAGCCGCCAGAAGCTGGTGTGCGAGCCGATGTCTCCGCCGAACGACGGGTTCGCCGAGCTGGCGTTCTGGTTGACGAGCGAGAGCTTGTCGTCCGATCCGAAGAAGGCGAGCCGGAACGAGGAGTGGCTCCCGATGTCGTGCTCGAGGATGGCCTGGTAGTCGTAGTAGCGAGGCGCCGTCGACACGCCCGAGGTCGTCGCGGAGAGGATCGGCCCGAGGTAGACGTCGAACCAGGAGCGCCGGCCGCCGACGAGGAGCTTCCAGCCGGTGTTGCCGATGGGCGCCTCGAGGATCGCGCGCAGGTCGATGAGGTCGGCCTGGGCCATGGCGTGGTACCCGTCGGATCGCGGGTCGCGCAGCCCGACGTCGACGACGCCGCCCATGCCGCGCCCGTACTGGCTGCTGAAGTTGCCCGGATAGAAGTCGATCTTGTCGAGCGTCTCGGTGGGGACGACCGACGACAGTCCGCCGAAGTGGTAGATGAGCGGCACCGGCGTGCCGTCGATGTACGTGATCGTGTCCTGAGGGGCCGAGCCGCGCACGATGAGCGCGCCGCTGAGAGCCGGCGGGCGGGCGACGCCGGGAAGGTTCTGCAGCGACCGCAGGGCGTCGCCGTTGGTGCCGGGGATGTGCTCGATCTCCTCGCGGCCGAGGGTGCGCTTGACCACCTCGCGCGGCGGACGCTCACCGCGCACGACGATGTCCTCGGGAGCGTCCGCGCCTCCGTCGACCGCCGGCGCCGCGGCCTCGGCGCTCGGGGCGAGGCGGAGCGTGAGGCTCGTCTCCTCTCCCGGCGCGAGCTGATCGTCGGTGGCCAGGTCGGCCTTCCCCGGAGCGGTCACGCGCAGGTGCACGGCGCCCGGGGGGAGCTCGTCGTTCACGATCCACGAGCCGTCGGCGCCGCTGGTCACCACGTGCGCCTGGCCCGCGGAGTCGGTCACCGTCACCGTCGCGTCGACGATGGGGCGATCGGTCGCCTGCGTGGCCACGCGCCCGATCAGCTTCGGCGGCGGCGACTTGAACTCGTAGGCGTACTTGATCTTGGCGGCGATCGGGTCGCCGTCACGGGTCGCGGGGAAGAAGACGAGCGCGCGCGCCGCGGTGATGGCCGCCTCGTCGAACCCGTGCCCCTGCGGCTGCGGGACGGTGGCTTCCTTCACCACGCCCCCGGCGTCGATCTGCAGCACGAGCACGACGTTCACCGTGCCGGTCACGTGATCGTGCAGCGCCTGCAGCGGATACTCGGCGGCCGAGGGGGTCTTCACCTGCGGCGGCTGCAGGGCGGGCCCGTCGGCGGCGGCGGTCTGCTGCGCCCGCGCCTCGCGACCGGCGAGCATCGCCCAGCAGCAGAGGAGGAGACCCGTCGCGAGACGACGGACTTCAGCGGTCGAAATGGACATTGATGCTCACGCGGCTGGCGATGGGTGAACCGTCGTGGTCGAGCGCGGCGTCCCAGCGCTCGTCGAGGGCGCAGCGGCGCGCCTCGCGGCCGAAGCCGTGGCCGG
>JAMFST010000533.1 GCA_026225435.1 Labilithrix luteola | reverse complement strand
CTCCGGCACCGATGCCGGGTCGGGCGTGGACGGATCCCCCACGCGCCAGGCGTGCGTCAGCTCGTTCGGCAGCGCGCTCAGTGGCTCGTTCGGACGGCTCGATGGGTACGTCGTCTCCATCGTGGCGCCTGGGTCGAGCAAGTCGTGCAACGACGACTCCACCCACGTCCACGCGCAGGTCACCATGGGCGGCGCGATCTACGACGTCGCCATCAACGTCGACGGCGGCTTCTGGCTGGCGACCAACCTGGCGCTCCCCGACGGCGCGTGGAGCGAAGGCTGGCACCCGGCCGACAAGCTCGACTACGTGACCACGCTCGGTCTCCACTCGACCGACTTCGCCGCCGTCGCGCAGAGCGTCCTCGAGGTCGACGTGGAGAGCGCGCTCGCCTCGGCGAACCACATCTCCGCCTTCGGAACGACCTACACCGGCAGCGACGCGGGCAGCGGTATCCACGACATCCACCGCGAATCGGCCGGCGCGGACGGCGCGATCTTCCTCGACCCGACCACCGCCTCGCCCCGCGCGCTCCTCTTCCGCTTCTCCACCGACACGTTCTGAGCGCCCCTCCGCGCCAGCGTCAGTGCGCGCAGCGGAGGCCGGCCTTGCCATACTTGTCGATGAGCGGGGTGTAGAACGTGGTGTTGGTCTTCTCGAGGTCGTGGACCTCCCACGAGCCGGTGTAGTTCCAGCCGAACGTCGCGCTCAGCGGGGACGCGTTGTACTTCACGTTCGAGCTGTACTCGAAGATGTCGTACGCGACGTCGGCATGGCCGGTGGCGCTGCGGTTGGCGAAACGGCCCGGCGCCGAGATGAAGACGGAGAAATCGTACGTGCCGAGCTGGGGGTACTCGTAGCTGTACATGTAGTCGGCGTACTCGATCGACTGGCTCGCCGTCGGGATCGCCTTGCACCCGTTCGGGTTGGCGCCGCGCAGGATGACGTCGGAGGTCGAGGGGAAGCGACAACCGGTGTACGTGCCCGAGCCGACGGCGAGCGGAGCCGGGCTCGCGCCCCAGGGCTGCGCCGTGCTCCCGAAGGCGGCGAGCCACTCGGCCTGCGTCTCCAAGCGCCCGCCGTCCCAGACGCAGAAGGCCTGGCCGACGAGGTAGTCGACGCACTGGAGCGGCTTGGTATCGAGCACGGTCTGGTCCTGCTCGAAGGGGATGTCACCGAAGTAGTCGGACTGGATCTCGTCGCTCATCCAGTACGTGTGCGTGCCGGGCGAGCCGACCGAGCAACCCTGCTCGGACTGGCTGTTGTTGCGGAAGATGGTGCCACCGACGTGGCGATAGGCCGACGTGTACAGGCCGGGGATCGTGGTGTTCGCTTTGCAGCCGGAGCCGCTCGTATCGTAATAGGTGCAGTCCGAGATCTCGCCGGCGTTGGTGTTCCCCTCCATGCTCGTCGGCAGGTACGCGTCCCAGGCGGCCTCGAGGACCGAGTGGGCCGCATCGGTGGGGAGGGCCGGCAGCTGCCCGGCCGCGCGCGCGCTCTGGGCGAAGCCGCGCACGTTGCCGCCGATGGTCTCGAGGAACGTGCGCATGCGGCCGGCGGTGACCTTGTACTTCTCGAGCTGCGTGGTCGTCCCGCCGACCGTGACCGGCGCGGTCAGGCAGCAGCTCTCCCACTGCGCGTCGCCCACGCCACCGGCGCCTCCGGTGCCGCAGGTGTCGCCGCCGTAGTGCGCCGTGCAGCTGCGCGCGACGGCGCACTTGTTGGTGTAGTCGCAGCCGTCGGAGAGACAGTCGGTGCTGGTGAGGCACTTCTTCGTCGCGGCGCAGGCAGGCGCAGAGGCGCCGCCGCAGTCGACGTCGGTCTCGGTTCCGTTCTGCACGCCGTCCGTGTCGGTCGGCGCGGCGCAGGTGCCGCTGGCCGCGGTGCAGACACCGCTCTGGCAGTCGCTGGCCACCTTGCACATCTCGAGGTCGGGGCAGCTGGGGCACGAGGCGCCGCCGCAATCGACGTCGGTCTCGGTCCCGTTCTGCACGCCGTCGTTGCAGACCGCCGCGACGCAGACCCCGTTGGTGCAGACATCGCTCGTGCAGTCCGCGCGGACGGCGCAGGCGAGTCCGACCGCACAGGGCGAGCACGAGCCGCCGCAGTCGGTGGCGGTCTCGGTGCCGTTGGTCACCATGTCCGTGCAGGTCGGCGCCTGGCACTGCAGGCCGGCCCCTTGCCCGAGATCGGCGCACACCTTGCTCGTGCAGTCCGTGCCGACCGCGCAATCCTTCTGCGTGTCGCACGCGGGGCAGATCATGCCGCCGCAGTCGAGGTCCGTCTCGTCCTCGTTCTTCACGCCGTCGCTGCACGTCGGCGGGGCGCAGGTGCCGTTGATGCAGACCTTGGAGGTGCAGTCGGTGGCCTTCGCGCACTGCGGAGCTGCGTCGGCGGGCGCGGTCGCGTCGGCGCTCGCGTCGCCGGGAGCGGGGCCGCTGTCGTGGCCGGCTGCCGCGTCACCGGAGACAGGAGGCGCGCCGTCGGTGCTGGCGTCGCCGGTCGTCTCTCCGCTGTCCGAGGTGGAGCACCCTCCGCCGACCGCGAGCACGACCGCCATCATCAAGCGAAGCCCGAGCAACCCGTGTTCACGCGACAGCGTCATTCGTCCAACGATACGGGCTCCCGCGGCTGCCGCACAGGCTCCGGCCGATCGGCGGTCAGCCCTTTCCGTACACGGTGAGCGCCTGCCCCATCACGCCACCGCCACCCTTCTTGCTGGCGAACATGGCGATCGGCGGCAGCCCGCGCACCTCGATCCGGTCCGGGCAGAAGGTCCACTCGGTGCCGAGGCGTTCGGCGCGGACCTCGTGGGCGAGCTCGGACGTGACGTTCCAGCCGCTCGCCTCGAGACCGGCGACGAGCGAGGCGACCTCGATCGGGCGACGCAGGCGTAGCACGGTGATCTCCGGATCCATGCCGACCGTCTCGACGATCTTGGGGATCTTCTCCGAGCGTTCGAGCCAGTCACCATCGACGGTCAGCGTGCGGACGACGCGCCCGCTGCGCTTGGAGTCGGCGACGAAGCGCGCCTCGAGCGCCCCTCCGGGGAAGCGCAGCCCGGCGCCGTCGACCACGACCGTCCCCTGGGAGAAGCCCATCGCCCGGCGCAGCACGGGGACGAGCGTCCCCAGGCTCGGCGCCAGGTACTCCGGCAATGCGCTGTTGGCCGCGTGCTCGATCTGGCTCTCGCTGAGGGACCAGTTGCGGATCTTGGTGAGGATGGCGGTGACCTCGGTGGCGCGCGAGTCCTCGAACTGGACCTCCTTCGTGAGCGATCCGGGGGAGGCCAGCGCCGCGGGGTCGAGGATCGACGCGCCGAAGTCGCCGATCACCGGCGAGCCGCTCGCGCGCACGTGGGCGGCGCCTCCGGAGCTGGCGGCCAGGTACGCCTCGAGCTTCGGCGCGGTGAGGCGCAGGTCGGCCTCCAGCGCCTCCGGTTCCTGACCGCGCAAGGCGCGCGCGAGGAAGTGCGTCAGGACGCTCAGCTTCGGATTGGGCGAGGCCACGGCGTTGCCGAGCGCGGCACCGCCGAGGTCGAGGTCGAGGAGGACGAAGGTGTCCTTCGCGGCGCTCGCGGAGAGGATCTTGGCGACGCGCGCGAGCGACACGAGCGCATCCTCGTCATCATCGTAGGCATCCTGCGGCACCAGGAACAGCTCGTCGCTGTTCGCGGCACGCACGCCGTATCCGCTGAAGTAGACCAGGACGCGATCGCCCGCCGCAGCACCGCGGGCGAGCTCGGTGAGCGCGCCGATGATCGCGTTGCGCGTCGGGAGCTTCGGCGCGGTCGCCGACGAGCGCAGCACCAGCGCCTCCTTGTCGGCGCCCAGCTGGTGGACATCGCGGAAGCAGTCGAGCACCACCCGCGCGTCGTGCGAGCGCGTCACGAGGGGAGCGAAGCGCTCCTCGTTCTCGTAGTCGTCGACACCGACGGCGAGCACCCGGAGCTTGCTCGTCGAGACCGCGGCGGCGGAGGACGCACGCTTGGACGCCTTCTTGATCGCCAGGGCCATGAGCGGCCGCGGAGGCTAGTGGCGCGGGCCGGCGGATGCCAGCGCGAGCCCCTGCGGCATCGTGGGCAGGGCGCGCCCCTCGGCATCGGGCTCCGGGGCGAGCGTTCCCGCCGCGAGGGCGAGCGGCACCACGCCGGCCCAGACAGGCACGGACAGATCCGCCTCGTCGTCGAGGGGAGGTCCGCGGCGCACCTTGGCGGAGACCTCCAGCAGCGGCAGGGCGAGGACCGTGGTGGCGCGCAGCTCCTTTTCGTTCGGAGCGCGCGCGGCGGCGGTGCGGCCGGGGCTCATCTTGTCGACGAACAGCTCGAGGGCGCGCCGCTTCTCGACCGGCTCCGCCACCTCGCGCGCGGTGCCGAAGGCGATGACCGAGCGGTAGTTCATCGAGTGATGGAAGGCCGAGCGCGCGAGCACCAGGCCGTCGAGGAGCGTGACGGTGAGGCAGACCGGGGCGCCCGCGCACAACGCCTTGAGCGTGCGGCTGGCGG
>JAMFST010000532.1 GCA_026225435.1 Labilithrix luteola | reverse complement strand
GCCGCGGGCGAGGGGATGAGCTTCACCGCCGGCCTCCCGGCGCCCGCCACCTCCAGCTCCAGCAAGTCGTCCCCCTCCGCCCCGGTGCTGAGCCGCTGGGTCGGCGTCTCCGCCGGCGACATCCACGTCTACATGAGCTGCGTCGCGCGGGTGAAGGCCAACGTGCGCATCCGCACCAGCGAGCTGCGCGAGGGGATGGTCCTCGCCAACGATCTCACCAACGAGAGCGGCGCGCTCCTGGTCCGCGCAGGAACGCGGCTCACCTCGTCGACGGTGAACCGCGTGCAGCGGATGCTCGCCGGCCACGAGATCGTGGACGTGGCGGACGCTGCGTGAGCGTCAGCTCACATCGAGCCGTTGCCGAACGACTTCTTCAGCCTCGACGTCGCGAAACCTTCGACGTCCTTGCCGCCTCACGGCGACTCACCGGTCAGAAGGCGTTGAACCAGTTCCACATCGGCGTGCGGTACACGTCGCGGAGATCGTGCTTGTAGCCCTCGGGGCTGACGTACAGATCGTCGCACCAGTAAACGGGCGCGTTCGTGGCGCAGCCGCTGTAGGCGACGCAGCCGGCGGGGCCGGAGACGTCGCCGCCGATCTGGAAGCCGTCGTCGCCGAAGGGTGTCGAGGTCGTACCGCACGAGTCGTTGGTCAGCCACTGGTTGCGGGCGTTGATCCCGTTGGCGATGACCTCGTTGTCGTCCTCGTTACGATGGTAGATGAGCGCTGCGACCGGAGCCTTGCAGGCGCCCGTGTCGGGGTAACCCCCGTCGGCGGCGACGAACGCGCGCAGGGTGGGGCGGTTGCAGGCGAAGTGGTTCGCCATGTACGCGCCGAGGCTGAAGCCGAGCGAGAAGGTGCGCTGCTCGTTGATGCACAGCTTCGACTCGAGCTGGGCGGAGAGCGCATCCATGAACAACAGGTCGGTCGCCCCGGTGAGGTCCCAGTAGCCGTTGGCGGCATCCGGGAAGGCGACGATGGCGTTGGGCGCCGAGTACACCTGCATCATGATGTACTGAGCCATCTCCTCCCCGGTGGCCTGGATGCCGTGGAAGAGCGTGATGAGCGGGTAGGCCTTGCTCGGGTCGTAGCTCGCCGGCACGTAGTAGACGAACGTGCGGGTGACGCCGTCGACCATGACGGAGCCCATGTTTCCTTGGCCCATGGGATCCGTGCTCGTCGCCGGGAGCCCGCATCCGGAGCTCGTGGTCGGCCGGGACGTCCAGGTGGCCACCGGGACGACCGGAGGCGCCGCGTCGGCGGTGCCGGTCGAGGTGCTCGTCGGCGCGGTGGACGTCGAGGTGCTGGTCGCCGTGGCCGTCGGGCCCGAGCCCGCGTCCTTGAGGGCGACGGCTCCGGGGATGCTCGCGTCGGTGCCGCTGCAGGCGGCCACCAGAACGAACACCCCCGCGAGCGAGAGCAGGAGCGGCGTCTTCAAGGAGGAGCTCAAGGCAAAAGTCTACCTCGAGCGTGCCGCTCACGCACGTTGCGTGCGGTCAGAAGATGCGGTGGTCGACGCTCTCGCGATCGAAGTGCGCGAGGCGGCTGTCGTGCGACGACGTGGACGCGCCCGGGATGCCGAGGAGCGCGTCGCCAGAGGTGCTGCTGGTGCTGGCGCATCCCGTGCCGAACGCGCTCAGCGCGACGACCGTGACGAGGCACAGGAGCGAGCTGATGGAGGACGGGACCGAAGAGTTGCGAGCAAACATGATGTGAGCCGTTTCGCGGGGGCGAGGTTTTGTGTGATGCCTCCCGCGCCTTTCATGGGGGTGGTCGTACAGCCCCACGGAGAAATTTCAGCGACGGCGTCCAAACGTTCTGCCCATCGTTCGGTCACGGTCTCGTGCCACCCCTTGGGCTCGGACGCTTCGCGACCGCGTTCGCCCGCGCCGTGAGCGCTTCCGCAGCGACCCGGGCGAGCGCGGCGTAAGCCTCGGGAGCGGCGGCCGCCTTGCGCCAGACGACGACGATGGTGCGTGCCGCGCCGGGGGCGTCGAGCGGTCGCAGGTCCAGCTGTGCTTGCCGGTTCTCCACGTCGACGGCGATCGACGGGAGCAAGGTGATGCCGATCCCCGCGGCGACCATCTGCGCCATCGTCCCCAGGCTGGTGGCGCGCAGGTCCGCCTCGAGGAGGCCGGCTTGCGCGCACAAGGGGAGCGCCTGCTGGCGGAAGCAGTGGCCGTCCTCGAGCAGCAGCACCGTCTCCCCCTTCAGGTGCTCGAGGGTGATGCGCTTCTTGCGCGCCAGCGCGTGACCACGGGGCAAGGCGACGACGAAGGGATCGCGCGCGACGATCGCGTGGGCGCAATGGGGGAGCTCGGCCTCGAGAGCGACGATGCCGGCGTCGATCCGCCCCTGCTCGAGCGCGCGCACGATGTCCTCGGTCATCTCCTCGCGCAGCACCAGCCGCAGGTGGGGGAAGGCGCGACCGAAGGCCGGCAAGATGTGCGGCAGCACGTACGGCGCGATGGTGGGGATGACGCCGACCCGCAAGGTGCCGTGCAGCGGATCGCGCGCGCGCCCCGCCGCGGCGACCAGCTCCTGCACCTGCCCGAGCACCCGCCGCGCGTGCACCAGCACCTCCTCGCCGACCTGCGTGACCACCACGCCGCGCCGCGTGCGATCGAAGACCCGCACCCCCAGCGCGGCCTCGATGTGCTGCACCTGCGCGCTCAAGGTCGGCTGCGAGACGTGGCACAGCTCGGCAGCGCGATGAAATCCTTTGGTTTCGGCGACTGCCACCAGGTACTGCAATTGACGCAGTGAGAGATCGGGACCGGCGAGGAAAGCGCTCATTTTTTCGGCATCTCGTTGATAGCCCCACTCTATCACCGCGAGACGTACTTCGGATTGGACCCGCTCGGCGTCGTGTGAACAAATGTTCGCTTCGCCATGCGCATCCGAACCAAAGAACTCCTGCAGGACGCCCTCAAGTGGGCGCTCCCTCTCGCACTCCTCACGAGCGCCGCCTGTGCCGGACGAGATCCGGCGAGCCCGCCGCCGCCACCGCCGCCGGATCAGCCGAACGCTCCGACGGCGGTCTCCACCACCCCCTCCACCGGAGTCGGGGACGTGAACCCCGCGCCGAACCACCCGACCGCCAAGGTGCCGAGCGACCTGCCGATCGGCGTCTCGCCGGTGCTCTACGCCATCTCGGTCGCCCCTGGGCAGGAGCCCACGCCGGAGCAGGTCAAGCTGGGTGACAAGCTGTTCGACGACGTGCGCCTCAGCGCGGACAACACCGTCGCCTGCAAGACCTGTCACGATCCGGCGCGCGGCTTCGTCGACCACGAGGTCACCAGCATCGGCATCGGCAAGAAGCACGGCCAGCGCAACGCCCCCACCGTGCTCAACGCCATGTTCAACGCGACGCAGTTCTGGGACGGTCGCGCGGCGACGCTCGAGGACCAGGCCAAGCTGCCGATCCTCAACCCGGTGGAGATGGGCATGAAGAGCGGTGACGAGGTCGTCGCCAAGCTCGCCGCCATCCCCGAGTACAGGAAGGCCTTCCTCGACGTGTACGGCCGCGAGGTGAACTACGAGGACGTCGGCCGCGCCATCGCCGCCTTCGAGCGCACGCAGTTCTCCGGCAACGCGCCGTTCGACCGCTTCATCATGGGCGACGACAAGGCCATCGACGCGCAGGCCAAGCGCGGCTGGGCGCTCTTCAACGGCAAGGGGCGCTGCAACGAGTGCCACGCCGGCAACGCCGTCAACCCGCTCTTTTCCGACCAGAAGTTCCACAACATCGGCGTCGCCGCCAAGACGTCGAACTTCGCCGACCTCGCGCGCGAGGCGCAAGGCGCCGTCGACCGCGGCAACCAGGAGGAGATCGACCGGCTCGCCCTCGAGTCGAAGTTCACCAACCTCGGGCGCTTCCTCGTCTCCAAGCGGCACAACGACATCGGCGCGTTCAAGACGCCCACGCTGCGCAACATCGCGGTCACCGCGCCGTACATGCACGACGGCAGCTTCGCCACGCTCTACGACGTCATCGACCACTACAACAAGGGTGGCATCGTCAACCCGTACCTCGACGGCGGCATGCAGCGCCTCGGCCTCACCGAGCCGGAGATCGACGATCTGGTCCACTTCCTCGGCACGCTCACCAGCGAGCGGTACGACGCCTACGGCAAGACCGAGATGGCTCGCATGAACGGCAAGAAGGGGCAGCGCCCCGAGCGCGACACCCTCGTCGCCACCGGCAAGAAGGGGGACACGGGCGACGTCGGCCCGACCCCCGACGCGAAGATCAAGGACCCGTCCAGCGACGGGGTCTACGGCGTGTTCGACGCCGCGAAGAAGTAACCCCGAGACCCCGAAGAGAGATCCAAATGGCCATCAAAGGCGTCAAGAGCGTAGAGACGAAATACATGGAGGAGCGCGAGGCGCTCTTCAAGAGCATCTCGCAGCTGGGGCGGCGCGACTTCGTCAAGGCGGCCGGCATCTCCGCCGCGGTCGTCGCCTCCAAGGGGCTCATGCACCCGCACTCGTTCCAGCTCGTCGACATCGCCAAGGCGGAAACGGCGAATGGCGGCAGCGGCGCGGGGGGCTTCACCTTCGCGTACATCTCCGACACCCATCTGTACAAGAAGACGCTCAACGATCGCTTCATCCGCTCGATCCTCCGCGCGGTGGACGACGTGAACGCGCTCAATCCGCAGCCCGACTTCGTCTTCTTCGGCGGCGATCTCGCGCAGCTGGGGGCCAAGGAGGAGCTCGATCTCGGTGCGCAGATCCTCAAGGGGGTGAAGGCGCCGGTGAAGATGATGGTCGGCGAGCACGACTGGTTCCTCGACATGGGCCAGCACTGGCAGCAGCTCTTCGGAGCGCCCAGCTACTCGTTCGATCACAAGGGGGTCCACTTCGTGGTCCTCATGAGCGTCAACGAGAAGGACTTCTGGACCCAGCGCGGCTTCACCCCCGAGCAGCGCATGCAGACGGTCGCCGGTCTCGACAACGGGACCCAGTCGCGCTTCGAGGTCGGTGACGCCGGCCGCCAGTGGCTGAAGAACGATCTCGACAAGGTCGACGCCAACACCCCGGTCGTCGTCTTCTCCCACTCGCCGCTGTACAAATACTACCGCGACTGGAACTTCTGGACCGAGGACGCGGACCAGGTGCAGGCCATCCTCTCGAAGTTCGCCACGTGCACGGTCATCCACGGGCACACGCACCAGATGCTGTCGAACCGCATCGGCAACATCAACTTTCACGGCATGCTCTCGACGGCGTGGCCCTGGCCCTACGCCCCCACCGGTCTCCCCAAGCTGACGGTGCAGATGAACCGCTCGGACCCCTTCGACAACCTCGACGGCTGCGGCGATGGGCGGTTCAACGTCCTGCGCGGCGGCACCGTCGATCAGATCTACAGCCTGTGGGATCGCAATCCGGTCACCGTGCGCGCGAGCTACCTCGCGTCGAACGGAACCTCGGACGCGCCGGCAGCCACCAAGCTCGTTTCTTACTGAAAGCGCAGAAGAGAACTCCCATGCGAATCTCTCGAAAGATTTCCCTCGCGGCCGCAGCCGCCGCGATCCTCACGGCCGGTGGCGTGGCCGTCGCGCAGAACCGGACGACGAATCCCGTCCACGACGTGCCGGCGGCGAGCGCCAACGGCAACCTGGTGGTCGGCCTGTGCGACGGCAAGACCACCGCCGAGGTCCCGGGCGTGAAGCCGGGGCAGACGCTCACGCCGAAGCAAGCGCAAGACGTCTCCGACCGGTTGATGAACGACTGGAAGGCGAAGAACCCGGGCGCCAACTGGGATGATGCCCCCAAGGTCGCCCAGAACGCGCCGCCGCCGCCCGCTCGGCCGGCACCGCCGGAAGGGCCCGTCGCCAGCAACGGCGGCAAGCAGGAGGCGCACACCTACGGCAGCTACACCAAGCGCGACGAGGAGATCTGGAAGGCCTCCACCGACGCGTTCATCGAGCAGGGCCGGCAGATCTTCCACGACGCCGGCCGCCTCGGTGGAACCATCGGCGTGTCATGTGACATGTGCCACCCGAACGCCGCCAACACCCACCCCGAGACCTACCCGAAGTACCAGGTGCAGCTCGGTCGCGTCGCCATGCTGCGCGACATGATCAACTGGTGCATCGAGAACCCGGTCCGCGGCAAGCCGCTCGCGGACGACGACCCGAAGCTGAAGGCGATGGAGGCGTACATCCTCGCTCAGCGAAAGGGCGTCGCCCTCGAGTACGGAAAACACTGAGCGTGTAACGTTGTTACGTTACTTCTTCGCTTTGAGGGCGTCGGTCAGGCCGTACACCTGATCGGCGCCCTGCGGGACGGTGCGCGACGAGGGCGCATGCGGCATGCTCACCGCCCCGCTCGGTTCGTTCAAGGTCGCTTTCGCGTCACCGACGAAGCTCTTTCCTCAACGCGTCGCGCCGAACGTGTAGCCGTACGTCGCCGTCACCCGGTTCGCCGACGGCGTGACGAAGGGCTTGCCCCGCAACGTGGATTCGATGCAGCTGCGCGCGCTGTCGGGGAGATTGACGCGGTAGTCCGCGCCCGCCCAGGCGACGGTGCCGTTCGGATCGACCACCACGCGGACCCGGAGCACCGGCGGTGCGCCAGGGACGCTCGCTCCGCACGCGGCGACGTCCTTCGCGTGGGCGAGGAAGGCGGTGATGGCCACCTTCGCCGGGAGCGCGTCGGAGGACTGGAGGATGCCGGGGCTCGCGTTGCCGGACGCCGTCGTCGCGTCGGCCGACGCGGCGCCGACGGCGGCGGTCGTGCGCGCGTCGTCGATGCGCCACTGGCAGAGCGGATCGACCGTCGGATCCGGCGTCACCGGAGCGGCCGCGCCAGAGACCTTGGCGGCGGCGACCTTCTGATCGCACGCGGCGCCGCCGGGACCAGGAGCGGCCGCCGGCGCGACGGTGACCGGGTTGGTCGCTCCGACGTCCACGCGGTTGTCCGCCTTGCGCTCCTCGCTCGGCGGCAGGTCGGCGGCGCGCACGTTGGCCGCCTCGTTCGGCGGCGCGGAACCGCAAGCAGAGGTGAGCGCGATGCTCGCCAGCGCGAAGCTCGCGGAAACCTTTGTAACAACGTTACACTTCACCATCCTGGCGCTCCTGTTCCTGGGCTGACGTGGGTCGGATGCGGTTCGGGCGGGTCGAGCGGCGCCGGCGCGCGGGTGGCGACGTCGGCGGCCACCAGGGTGACGAAGATGGTGACCGTGAGGAGCGCGCTCCCCGCGGCCAGCTTCACCGAGGTCTTCTCGTGGAGCAGCTCCATGAAGACGAGGACGACGAGCACCGCCTTGAAGGCGGCGATGATCAGGGCGACCGCGAGCGACGCCCGCCCGAGCTCGACGTACGACAGCCCGAAGCTCGCGCCCCAGAGGGCGACGAGCGCGGCGGCGGTCAGGAGGAGGCGGCGCATGTCGGTCTCGTTCGCGTTCCCCTCAGGCCAGGTAGAAGAGCGGCCAGAGGAAGATCCACACCACGTCGACGAGGTGCCAGTACACCGCGGCGAGCTCGAGGCGGTGGGCGTGCGCCCGCGGGAGGCGGCCGTTGAGGACCGAACGGCCGACGATGCCGAGGAAAATCATCCCCACGGTGACGTGCATTGCGTGCAGGCCGGTGGCCACGAAGTAGATCGTCCAGAAGGTGGCGAGGCCGGGCGTGTCGTGGTGGAGGAACCACTCGCCGTGGCCGCCGGGGAAGATGCCTTCGTGGAAGTGGAGGCCGTACTCGGTCATCTTCAGCGTGAGGAAGACGGCGCCGAGGGCGACGGTGGTGAAGACCAGCGCTCCGGCGAGCCGGCGCCTCCCCTCGCGGAACACGTGCACGGCGACGGCGACGCAGGTGCTGCTCGTGAGGAGCACCAGGGTGTTCATCGAGCCGAGGACCTTCGTGTTGGCGTGCACCGCCTCGCGGAAGCCGTCGGCGTGCTCGAAGCGGTAGGCCGTGAGCAGCGCGAAGAAGCCGCCGAAGAGGAGCAGCTCGCTGGCGAGGAAGACCCACATGCCGAGGCGCGCGGCGTGCGCCTGGTGGAGCAGGGTGTCGAACGGCTCGGAGGTCGCCGGACCGATGGCCACCGCGTCGGCGGCGCTCCGGTGAACGGGGTGCTCAGACATGGTCGTGTCCTTGAGCCGGCGCCTCTGCGTGTGCATGCGCGTCCTCGTCCGGCCGGGTGTAGTCGTACGGGCCGAGGGCGAAGCGCGGGGTCGCGTCGAAGTTGTGCGTCGGCGGCGGCGAGCGGGTGAGCCACTCGTAGGAGCGCGAGCCCCAGGGGTTGTCCGGCGCCTTCTCCCCGTAGACCAGCGCCCAGCCCAGGTACCCGAGGATGAGCAGCAGCGCCGCACCGAGGCCGAGCGCGCCGATGGTGGAGATGACGTGCAGCGGCTGGTGCTCCGGCGAGTAGTAGTAGTACCGCCGCGGCATCCCCGCGTTCCCCAGGAGGAACTGCGGGAAGAAGGTGACGAAGAACCCGGCGAAGACGAGCACGCAGGCGACCAGGCCGAGACGCTCGCCGTACATCCGCCCGGTCACCTTGGGGAACCAGTAGTGCAGCCCGGCGAGGAAGGCGGTGAGCGCGCCGCCCACCATGATGAAGTGGAAGTGGGCGACGACGAAGTAGGTGTCGTGCCAGTGCAGATCGAGGCTGGTGGACGCGACCGCCACGCCGGTCATGCCGCCGAAGACGAAGAGGAACAGGAAGACGAAGACGTACGCCAGCGGCGTCGTCAGCGAGATCGATCCTTTGTACAGGGTGGCCACCCAGGTGAAGACCTTGATGGCGGAGAAAACCGCCACCATCATCGAGAGGATGCCGAAGGCGCCGGCGTCCACCGCGGAGATGCCGGCGGTGAACATGTGGTGCCCCCAGGTGAGGAACCCGGTGAAGGCGATGCCGAGCGCGCTGTAGGCGATCGCCTCGTAGGAGTACGGCACCTTGCGGGCGAAGGTCGGGATCACCTCGCTGACCACCCCCATCGCCGGGAGGATCATGATGTACACCGCGGGGTGCGAGTAGAACCAGAAGAGGTGCTGGAAGAGCACCGGGTCGCCGCCGCGTGACGGGTCGAAGATCCCCCAGCCGAGCCCCGCGTCGATGGCGACGAGCACCATCGACAGACCGAGCACCGGCGTCGCCAGGACCTGGATGATGCTGGTCGAGTAGATGGCCCAGACGAACAGCGGCATCTTCATCAGGCGCAGCCCACGGGCGCGGAGGGTGTGCACCGAGACGATGAAGTTCAGACCGGTGAGGATCGACGACCAGCCGACGATGAAGACGCCGAGCACCGCGGGCACGACGGCCGACGGCGAGTGCGCGCTGTACGGCGTGTAGAAGGTCCAGCCGGTGTCGAGGCCGCCGTTGATCATCGCCCAGATGAGGAGCGCCGCGCCGGCCAGGTAGATGTACCAGCTGAGGAGGTTGATCCGCGGGAAGGCCAGGTCCTTGGCGCCGATCATGATCGGCAGGAGGAAGTTGCCGAAGGTGGCCGGGATCGAGGGGATGAGGAAGAGGAACACCATGATCACCCCGTGGAGGGTGAAGACACGGTTGTAGGTGTACGCGCTCATGATCGTCGGCCCGGGCGTGAGGTGCTCGAGGCGCAACGCGAGGGCGAGGATCCCGCCCAGGAAGAGGAAGAACGAGACCGAGACGAAGTAGAGGAGCGCGATGCGCTTGTGGTCGGTGGTGAGGAGCCACGAGCGGACCGTGGTGCCGTCGGTGAGGTAGCTCGAGGGCTTCGCCGAGGTCGGCGCTGCCGTGGGAACCGGCGCTGCCGTGACGTCGAGATCGGTCGCGGTCGCGGTCATGGCGTGCCTCCGTCGGAGCTTGTTTCGACCGCGCGCACCTTGGGGAGCGCGACGCCCGGGTCTCGCGGCTCGCGCAGCGACTCGATGTACTCGACGAGCGCTGCGGTCTCCGACGCGTCGAGGGTGCCGGCGTAGGTGGGCATGACCGGCTGGTAGCCGCTCACGATGTCGGCGTTGGGGTCCATCATCGAGCGGGTCAGGTACGCCTCGTCGGCGAGCACGCGCGTGCCGCCACGCAGCTCGACGTACGAATCGTAGAGCCCCGCCCAGCTCGGGCCGGTGGTCGTGGTGCCGGCGCCGACCGAGTGGCAGGTGACGCAGGCGCGGCGGACGGCGACGTCACGTCCGCGGCTCACGAGGTCCTGCTCACCGCTGCGATCGCGGGAGGGATCGTCGAGCCAGCGGGCGTAGTCGACCGGCTCGAGGACGCGCACCTCGCCGCGCATCGCCGAGTGATCGGTCCCGCAGTACTCGGCGCAGAGGATCGGGTAGGTGCCCGCCTTCTCGGCGCGGAACCAGGCGGTGGTGTAGCGGCCGGGGACGACGTCCTGCTTGATGCGGAAGGCGGGGACGTAGAAGGCGTGGATGACGTCGCGCGAGGTCATGGCGAGCTTGATCGCTGCGCCGCGCGGCACCACGAGCACGTCCTCCGCCGAGCGACCGTCGGCGTAGGAGAACTTCCACATCCACTGCCGCGCGGTGACGAACACGGTGCGCGCGTCGTCCGGCGGCTGCTCGATCGTCAGGTACTGGCGGAAGCCGACCACCCAGAAGGCGCAGAAGAGGAAGAGGAGCGCGAGCGCGATGCCCGCTTCGTGCGATCGCTTGGCCACGATGTGCGGCGTCGTGACGTTGGGCGCGCGGCGGCGGAAGCGCAGCACCATCCAGCCGGTGGCCGCGAACACCGCCAGCGACGAGACCATGGTGACGGTGATGATGGTGGCGTGGAGCGCGTCGACCTCCGCGGCGATCGACGAGGCCTCGACGGGGAGGAAGAGCAGCTTGACGAGCCAGGCGGGCATCAGCGCATCCCTCCATCCGCGCGCTCGGCGTAGGCGGCGATGGTGCGGGCCATGGCTTGATCGATCGGCAGCTGGCGGATGCCCGCGTCAGCGTCGACCCAACCCGGAGTACCGAGCGCCGCGCGCTCCTCGCGGACGACAGCGAGGCCGCGATCCTGGACCTCGATCTGCGTCTGCTCGACCATGCCGATGGCCGACGGCGCCTGGCCGGCGGTCGGCGGAGGCGCCGGGCGCACCAGCACGATGGCGGTGGAGACGGCCGCTCCGGCGAGGATCACGGCGACGCCGATCCCGGCGATCCAGCCGAGCGTGCGACCGGGGAGCTGGTCGTCCATGACGATGCGCGGATCGCTCGCGCTCATGGCGACTCGTAGCGCAGGGCGAGCGCCACCTCCGGCTCGGTCGCCTTGGCCGGGGTGAGGCGCAGGCGGATGACGAGCGCCGCGAGAGCGGCGATGACGACGAAGGGGATCACGTCGAGCGGCGACGGCTGGCGGCTCGTGGGAATGGTGAGCCACTCGAGGTCGAGCGCGTGCGCCACCAGCATCAGCCCGGCGACCCAGGCCAGCGGCTTGCGTCCGCGCTTCACCGGGCGCACGAGCAGGAGCAAGAACGGAACGGCGAAGTGGATGGCGACGAGGATCACCGTGACCGGGAGCCAGGCGCCGACGATGCGCGCCCCGTAGAAGGGGATCTCGCCGGGCAGGTCGGCCATCCACACCAGCAGGAACTGGCAGAAGCCGAGGTAGCCCCACAGCATGACGCCGACGAAGGCGACCTTGCCGACCGCGTGGCGGAGATCCGCGCCGAAGCCGACCGGCACGCTGCCGGGGACGAGGCACGCGACGAGGGCGACGAGCGCGGCCGCTCCGCCGAAGGCGCCGGCGAAGAACACCGCGCCGTAGGCGTCGCTGCCGAAGCCGGGGCTGCGGGTCATGAACCAGTCGAAGGCGGCGAAGGTGAGGATGAACGCGAGCGCCGGCAGCGAGCCGGCGGCGATGCGCACCTGGAGCCGCTGTGGCGCGCGCACCAGCGCCTCCGAGATGAGCGAGGCGACGACCAGGTAGAAGAAGCCGCGCCCGACGAAGAAGGGGACGCTGTTCCACACGCGCTGGTGCTCGACCACCTCGAGGAGGCGCGGGCTGGCGGCCACTCCGCCCACCGACGTCGCGCCGGCGAACGGGTAGAGGTGGGGTGCCAGCAGAGCGACGGGGACGAAGAGCACCAGGTACAGCGGCAAGGTGCCGGCGATGGCGGTGGCGATGGGGCGCACGGTGACGAACCAGCGCGCGTGCATGGTGGTGGTGATGGCCACGAGGAAGAGCGCGCCGAAGGCGATCGACACGCCGAAGCCGTACGCCGCGAGGAAGGCCTGGGACGCGGCGAGTAGGAGGGGCGTTCCGCCGAGGCTCATGGCGTCCGCGTCTCCCAGCTCGTCTGCAGGGCGCGGACGTAGGCGACGACGTCCCAGCGGTCGCGCGCGTCCAGCGTCGAGGCGAGCGCCGGCATGAAGCCGTAGCCACGGCGGACGATCGCCGCGAGCTCGCCGTCGGACAGGGCGCGGATGCGCGGCTCGTGCAGTGACGGAGGCTTGCGCTGCTGCATCTTGCTGGCGACCACGCTCACCCCGTCGCCGCGGATGCCGTGGCAGGCGGCGCACACGCTCTCGAACTGCGCTCGACCGCGGGCGAGCATGGCGGCGTCGACGGGGACCGGGATCGTCGCCACGTAGCCGCCGTCGGGCTGCTCGTCACCAGGGACGTCCTCCGCCTGACGCGACAGGGTCTCCGGAGGCGGCGTGCGCATGGCGCGGCCATCGGTAAAGACGGGGCTCTCGCCGAAGGTCTCGGCGCGCGCCTGCACCTGCATCCGCTCCCAGCCGGGCGACAGGCGGTGCCACGCCTCGGAGTCGTCGCAGGCGGCGAGCAGGAGAAGCGGCGCCACCGCGAGGGCGCAGAGAGCCGAGCGAGCGAACGTCATCGCGGCGCCTCCGGTCGGGCGTCCGCCGAGCGATGCACCACCACCGCGCCGAGCTCGACCAGCGAGGTCAGCGCGTCGTCGTCGAGCTTGGCCTCGTCGTGGTCGATGCCGAGCCAGTAGCGATCGAGGGTGGTCCGCTCGAAGCCGTCGAGGGTGAAGACCGGGTGGTACAGGCGCGGCAGCCGCGAGCGCAGCAGCACGGCCAGGAACGCCGACACGCCGGTGAAGAGCACCGTCGTCTCGAACATGATGGGAATGTCGGCGACGATGGAGTTGTACGGACGGCCGCCCACGTCGAGCGGGTAATCGACCGCCGCGGTCCACCAGATGAGGAGGAAGGCGAGCGCACACCCCGTGAGGCCGCAGGCAAACGCGCCGAAGGGGATGCGGCTGCGGCGGACCCCGAGCGCGGTCTCGATCTCCGGAACGGCGTACGGGGTGAACGCCTCGACCTGCGACAGGCCGCGCGCCACCAGCGCCTTGGCCCCGGCGACCGCGGCGTCGGCGCTGGCGAACTCGACGACCGTGTACGCAGGGGCGAGTCCCCTGCCGACGAGAGAGCGAGGGCGGTGATCAGCCACGGTGCCCCCCTTCGGTCAGCTCCGCGACCACCTCGCGACGCGTCTTCTCTTCCTCGACCAGCTCCCGCCGCATCTGCTGCAGCTCGCTGATGGGAATGAACGGGACGTAGCGGAGGAAGGCGAGGAACAGGAAGAGGAAGAAGCAGACCGTCCCGAAGAGGATCGAGCCGTCCACGATCGACGGGCGGTACGTGTGCCAGCTGGAGGTGAGGAAGTCCTGCGCCTCGGTGCCGACGATCAGCTCGAAGCGCTCCATCCACATGCCCAGCTGGATGAAGAGGGTGATGCACCACAGCACCCACGCGTTCACGCGGATCTTGCGCACCCACAGCAGCTGCGGGACCAGGCAGTTGCAGAAGATGGTGATGAAGTAGGTGACGCCGAAGAAGCCGAAGGGCTTGGTGGTCAGCGCCATGTAGCGCTCGAACTTGTCGCCCGAGTACCACCCCATGAAGAATTCGATGGCGTACGAGTAGGTGACGATCCACGCCGTCACCAGCAGCATCTTGCCCATGGCGTCGAGGTGCGCCTTGGTGATGACGCTCTGCAATTTGTACAGGTGGCGCGCCGGCAGCAGCAGCGTGAGCACCATGGCGAAGCCGCTCAAGATGGCGCCGGCGACGAAGAACGGCGGGAAGATGAGCGAGTGCCAGCCGGGCATCTGCGAGGTGGCGAAGTCCATCGAGACGACGCTGTGCACCGAGACGACCAGCGGGCAGGCGAGGCCGCCGAGGAGGCCGTAGCCGATGCGCCAGCGGTTCCACTGCTCCGTCGAGCCGTACCAGCCGAGAGCGAAGACGCCGTACACGCGGCGGCGCCAGGGCTCGACCGCCATGTCGCGCAGCTTGGCGAAGTCGGGGACGAGGCCGAGGAACCAGAAGAGGAGCGAGATGGTGAAGTAGGTGGAGACGGCGACGACGTCCCAGGTGAGCGCGCTGCGAAACTGCGGCCACACGCCCATCGTCGTCGGGTAGGGGAACAGCCAGTAGGCGAACCACGGTCGCCCGAGGTGGAAGACCGGGAACAGCCCCGCCTGCACGATGGCGAAGAGGGTCATCCCCTCGGCGAAGCGGTTGATGCTGGTGCGCCACTTCTGCTCGAGCAGCAGGAGGAAGGCGGAGATGAACGTCCCGGCGTGGCCGATGCCGATCCACCAGACGAAGTTGGTGATGCCGAAGGCCCACGCGACGGGGATGTTGTTCCCCCAGACGCCGATGCCGGCGACGGCCGTGTAGGTGAGCGCGGCGAAGAGGACGAGGGAGAGCGTGCCGGTGACCGCCATCGCCGGGAGGATCCAGCGCGGCGGCT
>JAMFST010000531.1 GCA_026225435.1 Labilithrix luteola | reverse complement strand
GGTGGGCACATCGAGGGCGCGGGGTGACGTGCTGTCGCAGTGCTCGATCGACGTCGATCTCGCGGTGTTGGCCGCCCGCTGGTCCGCCCGATGCAATCGAGAGGAATCACCTCGCATCTCGCGAAAGGAACCTTCTTCTCATGTTCACGCTCCGCAACGCCGCCGCTCTTGTCCTCGCCGTCGTCTCCATCGGCTCGGTCGCCTGCTCGTACCGCGACAGCAGGCCCATGAGCGGGCCCGATGGGCGCCAGTGGCTCGCCGTCACCTGCTCGCACGGGGAAGACAACTGCTGGCAAGAAGCCGCCGAGCGCTGCCCCCGCGGCTACGTCACCGCCGACAAGGCCGGCGGGATCACGGAGGGCGCCTTCGCCACCAACGGCACGCTGGTCACCTTCCCGCAGCAGCGCGGCCAGATGCTCATCCAGTGCCGCGAGCCGCAGGTCGCGTCGATGACCCCGGTGCCGCCGCCTCCGCCTGCTCCGCCGGCGCTCGCCACTCCCTGATGCGCGGGGCGCTCAGTTCGCGTCGGCGACGTTGCCGGCGTCGAGCGGGCTGCCCAGGGCCGCATTGCACGCGGTCCCTTCGCTCGCGCAGCTGTCCTGCAAGCAGCTGCTGACCCCCTCGAGCGTGCCGTCGCAGGTGGCGCCGGCGCTCGGCAGGCAGCGGTTGATGGCGCTCTGCCCGCAGCCCGCGGTGGCGGCGCACGTGTAGAAGGTCTGGCAGGCGCCGGCGACCGTCCCGTTGGCCCAGTCGGCGCCGAACGCGGCGACGAAGTCGGCGTTGCAGTTGGTCTGCAGGCACTGCTCCAGCGCGCTGCAGCCCGCCGGCAGGGCCGAGGTCGACGCCGAGCCGACCAGGCAGCTGGTGATGCTGCCGCTCACCCCCTCTGCGGCGTCGGCGTCGGTGGTGCCGGCCTCGGCGACCGTGGTCGTGCCGTCGGGGGCGCCGCCGTCGCTCGGCTTGGTGTCGGTCGAGTCGTCGGAGCCACACGCCGCCGTACAGGCCATCACCAGCACCGCGACCACGCCGGCCGCGCTCATCCACGTACGATTGTTCAAGAGCGACCTCGCGGGGGGAAAGAACGAGCGATAGCACCTTCCCGAGGCCAACGAAAACGGGAGCTTCCACGCGCCGGTCGACAGGGGATGAGCTGAGCGGCGTTCTTACTACTGCGTGGAGATCCCGGCGCGCTTCCCGCGCAGGACGAACTTCTGCACCTTGCCGGTCGCCGTCTTCGGCAGATCGGTGACGAAGTTCCAGACCTGGGGGCACTTGAAGTGCGCCAGCTGCTCGCGCACGAACGCGCGCAGCTCCTCGGGCGTCACGGTCGCTCCGCTGCGCAGCACCACGAAGGCGTGCGGCGCCTCTCCCCACTTCGTGTCGGGCATCCCCACGACGGCGACCTCTTGCACGGCCGGGTGCTTCAGGAGCACGCCCTCGACCTCGACCGACGAGATGTTCTCGCCGCCGCTGATGATGACGTCTTTGAGCCGATCGCGGATCTCGGCGTAGCCGTCGGGGTGCACCACCGCGGCGTCGCCGGAGTGGAAGTAGCCGCCGCGCAGGGCGAGAGCGCTGGCCTCGGGGTCGCGGTAGTAGCCCTTCATCACCACGTTGCCGCGCACGGTGATCTCGCCCGGCGTGGTGCCGTCGTGCGGGACCTCCTTTCCGTCCTCGTCGACGACGAGCAGCTCGCCCGAGGTGATCAGCTCCACCCCCTGGCGCGCCTTGAGCTTCGCGCGCTCCTGCGGAGTCAGAGACGCGTGCTCCGGCTTGATCTCGCAGACGGTGATGAACGGCGACGTCTCGGTGAGCCCGTAGACGTGGATGATGTCCCAGCCGAGCTCCCCCTCGACCCGTTCGATGGTCGCCGCCGCAGGAGGCGCGCCGGCGGTGAGGACGCGGACGCCACGCGGTGCCCCGGTGCGCAGCTCGTCGGGCGCGCTGGAGATGGAGATGAGCACCGTCGGCGCGGCGCACATGACGGTGACCCGCTCCTTCTTCAGGTCGCTGAAGATGCGCGCCGCCTCCACCTTGCGCAGGCAGATGTGCGTGCCGCCGAACGCGGTCACCGTCCACACGAAGGTCCAGCCGTTGGCGTGGAACATCGGCAAGGTCCACAGGTAGCGATCGCCGGGCGTCAGGTGGACGTGCACCAAGGTGCCGATGGAGTTCAGGTACGCGTTGCGATGGGTGACCATCACCCCCTTGGGGCGCGCCGTGGTCCCGCTGGTGTAGTTGATGGTGATGAGGTCGGTCTCGGCGATGTCGACCTTCTTCACGTCGGGCGTCGTCTCGGCGATGAGCGCCTCGTAATCGAGCCAGTTGGGACCAAGCTTGGTGCCAGGGACGGCCTCGAAGGCGACGTAGTGCTTCACCTCCGGCAGGCGCTCGCGGATGGAGTCGACCATCGCCAGGTAGTCCGAGTGGACGCACACCACCTTGGCGCCGCTGTGCTCGAGGATGTACGCGAAGTCGTCGGCCGTGAGGCGGTAGTTGATGGGGACGACGATCGCGCCGGTCTGCGGCACGGCGTAGAACGACTCCAGCTGCGCGTGCGTGTTGGGCGCGATGGTCGCCACGCGGTCGCCGTGGACGATGCCGAAGCGCTTCTGCAGCACCGTCGACCAGCGGTCGCAGCGATCGAACAGCTGCTCGTAGGTCAGACGGAGATCATCGTCGACCACCGCCTCCCGCGCGGCGTGGAGCCGGCGCGTACGGCGCATGAACTCGAGCGGGGTGAGCGGGATTTCCATGCGCCCACGATACCAACGAGCTCCGCAGGACAATGCGTCATTCCGCGGCCGAGAACGGCTCCTTCGGGCCGGTGCGCTCGCGTTCTGGCCGGTCTTTGGGTAAAAGCCTGAGCCAAAGGTCGCACATGCCCCTGGTTCTCACCGATCCCGTCGCCCGCGTCTCCCCGCCCACCGGTCTCGCTCGCCTCGGCGTGAGCCTGCTGGACGACGAGCGTGATCTGCCGTTCCTCCACCTCACGTGGTTCCTCTCGGCGACGATCCTGCCGGCGGCCGCCTACCTGGCCTGGCCGGGGCACTTCCGCTGGTGGCTGGCGGCGCCGTACCTGGCCTTCTACGGGTACATGCTCGGCCCGTACATCCTGATGCTCCACAACACGAGCCACCGGCGCCTGCTGGTGAAGAAGCTCGACTGGCTCGCGTTCTACATCCCGGTGGTGCTCGGGCCGTTCTTCGGCGAGACGCCGTACACGTACTTCGCCCACCACATCGGGATGCACCACCCGGAGAACAACCTCCCGGAGGATCACAGCTCCACGATGCGCTTCCAGCGCGACAGCGCCTGGCACTTCGCGCGCTACTTCGGGCGCTTCGTCTTCCTCGGGATCGTCGAGATCACCGGCTACTTCATCAAGAAGAAGCGCCCGCGCTTCGCCCGCATGATGATGCTCGGGGAGCTGTCGTACCTGGCGGTGACCATCGCCTGCTTCTTCTACGACTGGCGCGTGTGCCTGGTGATCTTCGTGCTGCCGGTGTCCATCACCCGCCTGGCGATGATGCTGGGCAACTGGGCGCAGCACGCCTTCATCGACGAGGCGACGCCGGCGAACAACTACCGGAACAGCATCACCTGCATCAACAGCGTCTACAACAAGCGCTGCTTCAATGACGGCTACCACATCGGCCATCACCTGAAGCAGACCCGCCACTGGACGGAGATGCCGGTCGAGTTCTCGCAGAACGAGGAGAAGTACCTCAAGGAAGGCGCCGTCGTGTTCCACACGCTCGACTTCACCGCGGTGTGGTTCTTCCTCATGCTGAAGCGCTACGACGTGCTCGCGAAGCACTTCGTCCGCATCGAAGGCGACACGCGTGACGACGCGGCCATCGAGGCGCTCCTGCGCCAGCGCACGCGGCGGATCGACGTCGGCGCCCTGGAAATGGGCACCGACGCCGTCGCGGCCTGAACCTCGAATTGATTTGAGGCGAGGCCGACCGCGAATAGTCTTTCGCGATGGGCCGCGCTCTTTCGCTGTTCGGGCTCGCGAGTCTCCTGGTCGGCTCCGGTGCGGCGGGCGGGCTCGCTCTCGTCGCCTGCTCGTCGTCGTCATCGTCGGCCAGCGCCGCGGGCTCCGATGGAGGCGGAAGCGCGAACGGGGGGAACGGTACGAGCACCAGCACGGGCGATGATGGCGGGTCGAGCATCCTCGCGGACGGAGGCGTCACCTGCGGCGGTCCGCTCGATCCCGCTTCGTTCCAGGCGCTCGCCGCGAACCTCAGCTCCGACGAAGCGATCGCGTTCCGCTACGGCGGTGGGTGCGCCGCACGAGTTGTACAGATGAACAGTGCGGACGCCGCCGCCGCCCCTCATCAGTGCGAGCGCGCGCACCAGCAGCTCGAGGTGCAGCCGAACACCTTCTTCACCTACGAGCTCGGCGCGCAGGACCCCTCCAAGGACGACTATTCGATGTCCGACGGGCAGTTCGTCGCCGTCGCGTCCGATCTCGCTGCCGCGGTCGATGCGGGCGATCCCGGCGTCGAGCACTTCACCTCGGTCATCATGGGGCAGGGCGTCTTCGGCGAATCCGCGCAGCCGACCTGGGACTACTACGGGCACAACACCGACGTCGCGTTCGGCGCAGCGAACGGCGCGGACGACGCGGGCGTCGGGCTCGCCGGCGGATTCTTGAACCAGCCGGTCGCCATCGCCCGCGGCTACAGCGGGTGGTCCGAGGACGCGCTCGTCGTCACCAACAGCGGGGTGGTCGGCACGGGTGGAACCTTCACCGGGCGCACCTACCAGTACTTCGCGTTCCCGAGCGACAAGCGCCCCGTCGGCGTCGCGCTCACCAACAACAACGAGTTCGCTCTCTTCACCATCTGGGACACGAGCCTCGCCAAGTCGCAGGTGGCGGTCGTCGCTCTCGGCGCGGGCGGCAACTTCTGGGGCGACTGGACGGAGACGTACCCCGGCCTGGAGAATGATGGAATGTACGAATTTGCCAAGATCCTCGGCTACGTGGATCTCCCCGGCATCGCCGATGCGACGGAGATCACGGCCGCGTCGGACTTCAATCTCTGCGACGATCTGCCGTACGCCTGCTGGCTCGCCAACCACCAGCAATTCAGCGACCTGACGCTGAGCACCGAGGCCAACCGGCAGACGTTCGTCGGCGACACGCTCTCCGACGCGACGGGCAACGCCGGCGCCTACAGCGAGGCGGGGTTCGCCGCCATCCTCGCGCCGGCGGAGAACAAGGTGGTGGTGCTCGACCTCGCGCCGCTCTTCGCCAAGGTCAAGCAGATGTACTTCACGACCACCGACAACTTCGCCAAGACACAGGCGTTCGGCGCCGACCCTTCGGCCTGGCCGTACACGTTCGCCGTGGCGCCGGACTTTGCGCCGACGGTCGCCCAGGTCCTCGAGCTGCCCGGCCGACCGACCGCCGTCAAGGCGAGCCCGTGGGACTCGTCGCTGCTCGTGACGACCGTGGACGGCACGCTGCACGTGTTCGACGTCGGGACGATCGCCGGGAGACACGCGGCCAAGGCGACCGACGCAGGCGCGGTCTCGACCGGGGTCACCGACGTGGGCCAGGTCGCCGTCGGAGCGAACGTGACGTCGATCGTCGAGATGAAGCACGATTGGCCGTCGCCGACGGTCGGAGCGCCGCGCCGCGCGTTCATGGCGCTGTCGCGCGCCGAGAAGCGGATCGACTGGGTCCACGTATCGCCGACCGGAGCACCCTCCATCGACCGCACGCTGCGCGACGACCGGATGGTCGACCCGATCGCGCTCGAGGACGCCGACAACCACGGTACCGAGTCGTACGTCGTCAGCGTCGCCGACTACGGCGGGAAGCAGATCCTCAATTATCGCTACGGGCCGGTCACCTATTACACGAACGGCGGCGATCGCTTCGACATGTGCGCGGATGGCGGCGGCGCCTTCGAGCTCGGCGGCGCGCTGCCGGCGAGTGGAAAACCGTTCGCGCTCTCGGTGAGCAACACGCCGTGACGCCGCGCCGTCGCGTGCCGCTGGTTCGTCAGCGGGTCACGGCTTGACGAACTTGAGGACGAAGCGGTCGCTGGTACCGCGGCGGGGGCCGGCGGCGGTCGGGGAGTCGTTCCAGTCGCGGGTGTCGGCCGGGTTCTTGAGGAAGTCGGCGCTGCCGGCGAGCTTGAAGCCGGCCTTCTCCACCTCGGCCTCGAGGACCGACTGGTCGATGCGGTGGGTGGTCTTCACGTCGGCCAGTCCGTCGCCCGGCTTGGCGGAGTGGTCGACGACCACGTAGGCGCCGCCCGGACGGAGCGCGTCGAAGACCGCGCGGTTCATCTTGTCGCGGTCGACGCCGAGCCAGACAGTGTCGTGGTAGAAAAGTACATTGACCACCAGATCGAGCCCCTTCACGCCGGGGAGCGGCGCGTCGAAGGGCGCGTCCTTGCGGACGATGGGCTTGTTGGCCGGCTTGGCCAGGCGCGCGCTCCACGGCCCCTCGGCGAACTTGGCGAGGATCTCCGGGGTGTTCTGCCCGTACACCGTGCCGGTGGGGCCGACCGCGCGGGCGAGCAGCTCGCTGGTGTAGCCGCTGCCGGAGCCGACCTCGGCGACGTGCATGCCCGGGCCGACGCCGAGGTAGGCGAGGAAGGCGGCCGCCTTGCGCTGCTCGTCCAGCTTCCGGTCGTCGTCGCTGCGGTCGGGGGCGGCGAGGAGCGCTGCGATCTCGGCGGCGCTGAGCGGGCGGTCGCCGCCGGTGGGCGTGGTCGGAGCGGTGGCGACGCTCGGCGTGGCGACGGTCGTCGTGCTGGTCATGCTGGTGGTGGTCGTGTTCGCTGCGGGCTCGGTGGGAGCGGTCGGCGGCGGCGCGGAGGAATCGGCACAGCCGGCAACGGTGAGGAGACTGGCGGCGAGGAGCGAGAGCGAGCGCGTGACGTTCATGGGCGGTAGGTTACGCCCAGCGCGGGTCGTGCGCGTGCGGCTCGTTCCGGCGATGGTCGGGGGTCGTGCTCCGGTCGCGGCCTTTCGCACTCCTGGTTCCGTCGTTCGTGGTCCTCGCCGCCGACGTTGACGGCCGCCTACTCCAGCGGGCGAAAGGCGCGCCGCGGATCGCTGACGGCGCGTTCGACCACCCCGCGCTTCGAGTTGAGCGCGTCCACCATGCGGCCGTCGCCGATGTAGATTCCTACATGGCCGGGCCACCAGAGGATGTCGCCGGCGCGGATCTGCGAGAGCGGCACCTCGGGCAAGCTCGAGGCGATCGCCTCCGAGGTGCGCGGCAAGCGGGCCCCGGCGTGGAGCCAGGCGGTCTGCGCCAGGCCGGAGCAGTCGAAGCAGCTCGGGCCGGTGCCGCCGTAGCAGTAGCGCTTGTGGACCTGGGCGAGGGAATAGGCCACCACCTCGCGCGCGGCGTCGCCGGGCGCAGGATCACGGACGACGCGCTCGGACTCGGCCTCGACGAAGGGCTCGGCCGAGCGGACGGGGAGCGAGCTGGCGGGGGCCACGCAACCCGTCAGAGGGAGCATGAGCAGCAGCAGGCCGGCGAGCCTCGCCGCGAACGCGCGCGTGGTGGTCGTGGTGGTCGCCATGGCCGCATGGTGGCGCGGCCGGACCGAGAAGCGGAAATTTCGGGCGTTCGCGGCGCACTCCACGGCAGCGTTCGGTCTCGCTGCAGTGCTAGCTTCGCCGCCATGCGATGCTGGACGACGAACCTCCTGGGAGCGAGCGCGCTCCTCGCCGCCGTGACCGCCACCGGGTGTGCGCCGGCGGCTCCGCGAGGGCTCGGTCGTGGCGGCGCCGAGCCGGTTCCTCCGCCCCCTCCGGCCGCGGCGTACAGCCATCCGACGCACGAGCTGTTCGAGATGCGCGCCGACTTCTGGCCGAACCTGCAGGAGACGCTCTTTCACCAGGCGCTCTTGCCGCGGGAAGGGAAGCCCGGGCGCGACTCGCTCAAGAGCCTGGCGCACGTGGACCTCGCGCCGCTGAGCGAGCTGTCGGCGGAGGAGCGTCCCGCCTGGTCCGAGGCGCTGATGTTCGAGGGGCACTTCAAGACCGGCGCCGGTCTCGACGACGACATGGAGCGGGGCAACCGCTTCCTCGTCGACATGGGCGAGCGCACCGCCTTGCCGCAGGGTGGCCTCCCCGACGCGTGGCACACGGCGCTGGTGGGGGCGGCGCGCCCGTACCGCCAGCACTTCTGGCTCGCGCAGCAGGAGGCCGACGAGGCGTACATCGACCGGCAGAAGCCGCTCGTCGCCGCGCACGGCGCCTGGATGGCGCAGCGGCTGGCGGAGATCTACCGCACCCCCTGGCCGACGGTGCCGGTGGTGGTGGAGGTCTGCGCCGCGGTGCCGCCG
>JAMFST010000530.1 GCA_026225435.1 Labilithrix luteola | reverse complement strand
GGGATGGGGTTGTCGACCGGCGCGTTCGAGAGCGGCGTGGGGCGGCGCTCGGCCATCGTCACGGGCGGCGGCGGCAGGGCCTCGCGATCGGGCTCCATCGCGCCGAAGGCGGACTCCACGTCGGCGTCGGTGGCGGGGTCCACCCGCGACGGAGGCGGGGTTCGCGGGGGGACCGGCGCGCTCTGCGGGTTGGCCGGCGGCGGCGGCTCCTGGCTGTTCGACTGGGCACGCAGCGCCGCAGCGATCATCTCCGGGGTGACCGCCGGGAAGCCCTGCTCGGTGATCTTGCGCGGATCCTTCGACCGGACCGCGACCGGGCCGGGCGGCGGGCTCGAAGGGTGCATCGACGGCGCGCGCGGAGGCGCCCGGACGGCGAGCTCGGGGCCGAGGAGCGGCTCGGAGATCGGCCCGCTGCTCTCGACCCCTTCGTCCGTCGAGAGCCGCGCGAGCAGGCGCTCCACCCGGCGATCGGTCGGCTGCCCGTAGTCGCGCGCGACCGCCTCGAGGATGCGGAAGCTGGGCGCCACCCGCTGCACCAGGCGCACGCCGAGGGCGAAGGAGATCTCGTTCTCGAGCGCGCTCGGCAGCGGCTCGGCGACGATCACCGAGAGCTGGTCACCGTCGACGGCCACCGGCAAGAAGACGCCGCGCCTGGCCATGTCCGGCGGCACCAGCGCGAGCGCGCGATCGGCAGCGCGCGGGAGCATGCCGCCCGGCGCCCCTTCGAGCGCGTGCAGCTCGGCGAGGACCGCCGCCAGCTTCTGCTCGTCCGGGCGCGAGACCTCGAACAGGTTGAGGAGCAGGTCCCCGCCGTAGAGAACCTGCCGGGCGAGCGCCTCCTCCACCTCGCGAAGAGTCGCGACTTCGCGCTGGACGAGCAGTGAGCTGAGACTCATGGACGAGAGCTCGGGCGGACACACACGCCGAGATCGTCAGGATCGCCGTCTCGTGTCTCGGTTGTCAACGGCGAGAAAGTGACGTTCGAGGGAGCCCGTGAGGCCCGAGATCGTGTAAACGCCCGCCGTCACGTCGACCCGGACGCCGGCGGCCTGGCAGGCGGCGGTGGTGATGGGGCCGATGCTGGCCACCACGGTACGCTCGAGACGCGCCGCGGCATCGGCACCGAGCGCGGCCAGGAGGTGGGTCACCGTGCTCGTCGAGGTGAAGGTGACCGCGTCGATCCTTCCTCCGGAGAGCGCGCTGGCAACCGCGGCGAACTCGGCCGCGGCGGGCGAGCGGGTCTCGTAAGCGGGGACGACGTCGACGGTGAAGCCGGCGGCGCGCAGGCGCTCGGGGGCCACGTCACGGGCCACCTTGGCGCGCGGGAGGAGCACGCGGCGGGTCGCGCTCGAGGCGGCGTCCGCGCGGTCCGCGATGATGGCGTCGGCCAGCGACTCGCCGACGTGCTCCGGCGCGACGATGTCCGCGCGCAGCCCGAGCCGGCCGAGCGCCTTGCCCGTGCCCGGCCCGATGACGGCGATGCGCGCGCCGCCGAACACGCGGGCGTCGCGCCCCTGACGAGCGAGCTCCGCCCCGAACGCGTCGACGCCGTTGGCGCTGGTGAAGGCGACGACGTCGTAGCCGCCCGCGGCGAGATCGCGCACGGAGGCCGCCAGCGGCGCGAGATCGTCCGGCGGATGGATCTCGATCGCCGGCGCCACCACCGGCTCGGCACCGCGCGACTCGAGGAGTGTACAAAAGTCCGCTGCTTGCTGCCGCGCGCGCGTCACCAGGACACGCTTGCCGAACAGCGGCCGCGTGTCGAACCAGCGCAGCTCCGGATCCGGCGCGCCCGGTAGCCAGACCGCGTCTCCCGCGTCTTCCTCGCTCGTCTCGCCGATCCTCTGCCGCGCGGTTCCCGGATGGACCAGCCGCTGTCCCCCGCGCGCGCTCGTCCCCAGCTCGACCCCGCCGAAGGCCGCCGCCGCCCCCTCGTCCGAGATCGCCGGCAGCACCTCCACCTCGTGCCCCGCCCGTCGCGCCGCGCGCACCTCGCCCGCCGCGCGCCGCATCACCTCGCCACGCACCAGCCGCACCGACAGCTCGCCCTCCGGCGCTCCGAAGCTCCCCTGCCCGGCCTCCGCGACCTCGATCACCGCCGCGGCGGACGCCAGCTCCCGCGCCACCAGCTCCGCATGCAGCGCCGGCTCGACGACGATCCGCGCCGCCTGCCCGAGGAGCTTCGTCGCCCGCGTCGGCAACAGGCCGAGGTCGACCGCTCCGGCGCCGACGAAGGCGATCATCCGCTCACTGTTCCGGAGCGCAGGTGGACACGCCGGCGCCGACGATGACGCCGGAGTAGTGCGCGACCTTCTTCACGCTGTTGGTGCTCGGGTCGAAGAGGGTGACGTCCGAGCCCTGCCCGTCGGGCGAGGTGAAGAGGTAGAAGTCGCCTCCGTAGAACCCGAAGGCCCAGCCGTCCCCCTGGTCGACGCCGTTCAGCACGTTGACCGCGGTGAGCTCGCCGGTGGTCTTGTCGATCTGCCCGACGGACGCGTACGTAGCCGTGACCGGCTGGAAGAAGCCGAAGAGGCGCCCGTCGCCGGTGCCTGTGAGCTCGGAGCGGGTGGCGCGGGGATCGAGGTTGGCCACCTCGCTGAGCGCGAAGGTGGTCGTGTCGATGACGCCGAGGCGCGGCGGATCGTCGTCGGCGGCGACGTAGAGATGCTCGGTCGGCCCCCCGAGGTTGGTGGAGAAGCCCATCCCGAAGGTGGTGAAGCCCTTGGTCTTGCCGGGCACGTACGCCGTCGTCGAGCAGGTCAGCGTGGTGAGGCTGACGCGGTAGAGGATGCCGGCGGCGTTCTCGTCCTCGATGTCGTTGTACAGGACGTAGGCGCGCCCCTCGCGGTCGACGGCCATGGAGAACGGCTCCCAGCCGAAGCCAGGCGTCGGGCAGTCGAGGTGGCCGAGGAGGCGGAAGCTGCCGTCGGCCGGGTTGAAGGCGAGCACCTCGGTCTCCTCGGTGACGACGTACACGAGGGTGACCGAGGCGTCGGGGCAGTCGCTGGTGACGACGGTGACCGGCGGCGTCGCGTCGATCGGCGGCAAGCTGGCGTCGGCGTCCGCGTCCTTGCCGGCGTCCTTCCCCGCATCGAGCACCGAGGCGTCCTCCCCGGCGACCGGCTCGGTCTCCAGGTCGAGCAGGCCGGTGCGGCTGCCGCACGCCATACCGAAGGTGGCAAACGCGACCGTGGTGCCGAGGAAACCTGCCACCAAGGCGCCACTTCGACGCCGACCGCGCTGCTCGTTCACTCCGCGACCTTCCCAGCAATCCGCGCGCGGTGCCAGTCGATTTTCTCGCGCGCAACACATGGTAGCGTGCGCCTCCGATGTTCCCGGTCATCCGCCCCCGCCGCCTCCGCCAGTCTCCCCAGATCCGCGCCCTGGTCCGCGAGACCTCGCTGTCGCCGGGGAACTTCATCTACCCGATGTTCTTTCACGCGGCGTTGAAGGAGCCGCGCCCCATCGGGACCATGCCGGGGGTGAACCAGGAGCCGGTCTCCGGGGCCGCCGCCTGGGCGCGCAAGCTGCGCGATCTGGGCGTCGGCGGAGTCATACTTTTCGGCCTCCCCGAGAAGAAGGATCCGCGCGGCGAGAGCGGGCTCGATCCGTCAGGACCGGTCCCCCGCGCCGTCGCCGAGATGAAGAGCGCCGTCCCCGAGCTGCTCGTCATGACCGACGTGTGCGTCGACGAGTACACCGACCACGGACACTGCGGCATCCTCCGCGAGCGACGCGACGGCTCGATGGAGGTCGACAACGACCTCACGCTCGACGTGCTCTCCAAGATGGCCGTGATGCACGCCAAGGCGGGCGCGGACATCGTCGCCCCCAGCGACATGATGGACGGCCGCGTGGCCGCGCTCCGCACCGCGCTCGACCAGGAAGATTTCTCCTCGACGAGCATCATGTCGTACGCGGTGAAGTACGCGAGCGCCTTCTACGGCCCCTTCCGCGAGGCGGCCGACTGCGCCCCCAAGTTC
>JAMFST010000529.1 GCA_026225435.1 Labilithrix luteola | reverse complement strand
TGCTCGACTCCACGTCGTCGAAGCTCGTCGCGGGCCAGACGACCATCGCGTACCCGTCCTACTCCCCCGACTCGACGCTGATCGCCTTCCAGGCGGCGGACCACAACAGCGGCTGCTGGGGCGGCGGCAACGACTGCGCGACGACGACGGTGGAGACGGGCTCCATCTTCCTCATCAGCGCCGCGGGCGGCGACCCGGTGCGCCTGACCAAGCTCAGCGATCCGCCGGTGGCGGCCGACCAGAGCCACGCGCTCGAGCCGACGTTCAACCCGACGGCGCGCGGCGGCTACCAGTGGCTCGTCTTCACCAGCGAGCGAAGCTGGGGGAACGACCCCGACGTGCAGGGGACGGCTGACAACGACAAGAAGCGGCTCTGGGTCTCGGCCGTCGATCCCGTCCTGGGCACGACCGATCCGAGCCACCCGGCCTTCTTCCTCGAAGGTCAGGGGACCAAGACCACCAACATGCGCGGCTTCTGGACGCAGGCCGCGTGCATCGCCACGCCCACGGCCAGCTCCTCGGCGGCCGACGGCGGGACCGCCGACGCCGGCAGCTCGGCGGCGTGCACCAACGGCTTCGACTGCTGCTCCGGCTTCTGCTCCAACGGCCAGTGCGTGGGCGTGAGCGCGGTCTCCTGCGCCGGCGTCGGCGACAGCTGCAAGAGCGCCGGGGACTGCTGCAACGATGGCAGCGTCTCCTGTACGAATGGAGTCTGCACGGTCGGCACCATCCGCTGAGCGACCGACCGTAGAAGCGCGATCGATCTCGCCGTCTCCCGTTCGGGTCGACGGCGAGATTTGAGGATTTTCGATGAGCCGCTACACCGGTCCCCGCCCCTCAACGTGTTCGAGGTGCCCGTGCCGGAGTGAGCGCGGGCTCGGGTGGCCCGCCGAGCGAGGCGAGGATGGGGCAGTGCTCCTCGGTTCCGTCGGTGTCGATCACCCGGCGGATGGCGCGCTGCACGCGGCGCAGATCGGCGATGCGGCCGTCGATCTCGCCGATCTTCGCCTCCGCCGCGCGGCGCGCCCGTTGCGGCAGGCGGGACGCGTCGGAGGCGGCGAGGAAGCCGCGGATCTCGAGGAGCGAGAAGCCGAGCTCCGCGGCGCGGCGGATGAAGCGGATGCGCTGCACCACCGAGGACGGGAAGCTGCGGTAGCCGGACGCCTCGCGCGCGGCCGGCGGGAGCAGCCCCTGCGCTTCGTAGAAACGTACCGTGACCACGCGCACCTCGGCGAGGCGCGCCACTTCACCGATGCGCATGGGTGAGCTCCCGGGTTCGTCCGGTCAGGTGGGAGCGCGCCGGTAGCCCGCGAGCTGCGAGACGCAGAAGGCGACCTCGAAGACGAGGAAGGCGGCGAGCAGATGGCTCTGCCCCTGCCACAAGGCGAGCGCTTGCCAGAAGCAGAAGGCGATGCGCCCGCACCCGTCCACCAGGCCGTGCTCCCGGCGAGTGCAGGTGAGCCGGTAGATCGCCCACATGGTGACGAGCGAGCCGAAGAAGCTGAGGAACATGAAGTGGAGCGGCGCGAAGGGGGGCACCGTGGCGCCGCCGAGGCCGAGACGCAGGTGCAGCTCGGTCAGCTGCGCGAAGACGAGCCGCGCCGTCCACGGAGTGGCAAACGGGAAGGTGACGACCAGGTCGTAGAGAGCGCTGAACCATACGAGGCGAAGGTATCGCGAGGTGGGCATGTCCGCAGCGTCGACCCTCCAGTCGGGTGGAGGGTCAAGCGCGCTCGCGACGACGACGCTTCGTGCTGCGCAACCCCTCGACGATGAGGCCCAGCCCGAACTCGAACGCCTCCTCGCGCGTCGAGGCGACGCTGGCGATCTCGGCGGCCAGCGCGGTCGCCTCCTTCGCCGCCCCGGGAGCTTCGGCGAGGACGGATCCGGCGACCTGCTCCTCGAGCACGCTGCCGAGAGTGAACTGGCTGGCGGCGAAGAGCGCGAGGAGCGCCTCCGGCTTGGTGAACCCGGCCCGTTCGAGGTGGGCGACCTTGGGCGCCAGACGAACGAGCTCCTCCCCTCCGGGGACGGTGCCGGCGTGCAGACGCACCCGGTGCTCGTCGTCGGACCGGCGGGAGCCGATCGCTGGCGACATGCGCATCGCCTGGTGCTGGGGAAGGACGACGGCGTCGACTGGCGTGCGCTCACCGATCTGCCCGACGACGGAGCGATCCTGGTGCGGCCGGACGGCTTCGTCGCCGACCGGTCCGACGAGACGCTCAGGCCCCCGCCAGCTTGATCGCCTGCAGCTCGCGCTCGAGCGCCGGATCACCGGTGGTCCGATACGCGGCCAGCAGGCTGGCGGCATTCCGTCCGCTGGCCTGCAGATACGCGGCGACTTGTGTC
>JAMFST010000528.1 GCA_026225435.1 Labilithrix luteola | reverse complement strand
GTCGGCTGGATGTCGCTGCGGACCGAGGACGCGCGGCTCGGGCGGGAGCTGCGCATCGCCTACGCCGGCACGGTCACGGCGCGCGAGCAGGCGGTGCGCCGGCGGCTGCGCGCCTCGTGGTTCTCCCGGCTGTTCATGCCGCCCCACGGCCTCGCCGCGCTGCTCCTCGCGTCGGGAGATCCGGAGTCGGTGCTCGATCTGCTGGCGACCGGCTCGCCGCTCTACCTCGCCGTGCTTGGGCAGCGCCTCGGGCACCTGCGCGAGGTGATCGCCGCCGGAGCGCGGGCATCGGTGGCGGCGTCGCGCACCGACGAGGCCGAGGACGATGCGCGCTCGGCCGCGCTCACGGAGCTGCTGGCGACCCGCCAGCTCGACACCGGCGCCGGCGACGTGGCCCGTTTTCGCGCTTTCGTCCTGGCGCGCGCGGTCCTCGAGGCGGGCGACGTGCTCACCGCGCGCGAGCTGGCCTTCGACTTTCTCGCCTCCTCCGACGCGGACGTCCGCCTCTACGCCGAGTGGCTTCGCGTCTGGTTCGACCTGGACGATCCTGGTCTCGCCGTCGCCGACGAGGGGGAGCGCCGCCGCGCCGCGCTCCACGCCGTCAACGCGGGGGCCCGCGATCTCGCAGAAAAGCTGACGGTGCCCGCTACCCTCGCGTGACGCGCCGGTGTTTGCTACACACGCCAGCGATGCGCCCCCCCGAAGAGCGCGATGAGCGCACCATCGCCCCGCCGCCTCCGCATCCCAAGCTCGCCTACAAGCGCATCATCCTGAAGCTGAGTGGCGAAGCGCTCTGCGGCACCGAGGGGGGCTTCGGGATCATGCCCGAGTTCCTCCGCGCGATGGCGCAGGAGCTGGCCGAGGTTCACCAGTTCGGCGTGCAGATCGGCATCGTCGTCGGCGGCGGCAACATCTTCCGCGGCCTCAAGGGGGCCAGCGCCGGCATGGACCGCGCCCAGAGCGACTACATGGGCATGCTGGCGACGGTCATCAACTCGCTGGCGCTGCAGGACGCGCTCGAGAAGGTCAACGTCCCCACCCGCGTGCAGACGGCCATCGAGATCCGCCAGGTCGCCGAGCCGTACATCCGCCGCCGCGCCGTGCGCCACCTCGAGAAGGGGCGGGTCGTCATCTTCGCCGGCGGCACCGGCAACCCGTACTTCTCGACGGACACCGCGGCCGCGCTCCGGGCGATGGAGATCCACGCCGACGCGCTCTTCAAGGCCACCAAGGTCGAAGGCGTCTACGACCGCGACCCGGCCCGCTTCCCCGACGCGCAGATGTTCCGCACGATGACCTTCGACAAGTTCCTCGCCGACCGCATCGGCGTGATGGACTCGACCGCGGTCACGCTCTGCCGGGACAACTCGCTCAGCGTCCGCGTCTTCAAGCTGACCACCCGCGGCAACATCAAGCGCGTGGTCTTCGGCGAGCAAGTCGGCACCGTCATCGGGAACTGACGCTCGAGCGAAGCCGCCGCCAGCGCGGCCGCTTCGTAAGTAATTCTGACCAGTTGCCGTCGTGCATCGCACGACTCGCCGAAGGCGACGCGGGGAGGCTCGAGACCGAAGGTCTTGAGGGGAGCGCACGCTCCCACCTGACCCGTCCTAAATCTGTGTGCGCGGAACGCGCACGCTGATTTAGTTCAGGAGCTCGGGATCGGGAGTGCCGTAGCCCGCTTCGAAGAACGAGGCCTGCGCGGCGACGAGGCGGCGCTCCCCCTCCTCACTCAGCATGAGCAGCCGCTTGCGCGCGTCGGCCGGGTTCGGCGAGACGCGAACCAGCTCCAGCCGCACCAGCCGAGCCACCATGCGGCTGGTGGTCCCCTGCGAGATCGACAGCGCCTTGGACAGCGTGCGCTGCGTGGTGCCCAGCGGGTGCGAGGCGATGGCGGCGAGCATCTCGAAGCGCGCCGGCGTGAGGTTGAACGCGCCGGCCCACTCACCCAGCGTGCGCATGGTCGCGCGGTAGGCCCGTTTGCTGGCGAGCCGCCGCCGCGCCAGCTCCACGGAGGCGACGATGGCGGGGGAGGCCGGCGTGGAGGACGGCGGCGGGGTGCTCTCGGCCGCAGCGATCGGCGCGCTGACGGTTTCGTCGGCGGAGCACTCGTCGGTGAGGGTGGAAGAAGCGGAGGAACGGCGCGGGTCGAAGTCGGTCATGCCACACCCTCATTGCAGGGGTGATGCCGCGCACTTTCTCGAGCGAATCGAGGATTCGCCCCTGTCCCGGGACAGAGGCACGCTGTCCACGGACGCGGGCGCGTAGTCTCGCGCATGTCGTTGGAGCGCCGCGCGGCTTCGACGCCATCCGCGCGATGATCCCGATGCGCGACGGCGCGGCTACTTGCTCGGCGGTAGCGACGCCGACGACGCCAGCGCCGCCGGGATCGACGAGCCGGACGACGGGCCGTACACCGGCGTGTCGGGCAGGTCCTTGGCGACGATGGCGTCCGCCTCGATCTCCACCAGGATGCGCGGGTCGATGAAGTTCGACACCTCCACCATCGTGGTCGCCGGGCGGATCGCCTTGAACACCTGGGAGTGGATCTTCCCCACGAGCTCCCAGTCCATGATGTTGGTCATGTAGATGCGGGTGCGGGTGACGTCCTCGACGGACGCGCCCAGCAGGCGGAGCGACTCGGCGACGTTCCGCAGGCACTGGCGGGTCTGGAGGATCAGATCCCCATCGCCCATCAGCTCC
>JAMFST010000051.1 GCA_026225435.1 Labilithrix luteola | reverse complement strand
GTCGCCTCGTCCTTGTAGATCGCGGGGAAGCCCGGCGTGCTCACCAGGGTTACGCCCGGCGCGACCTCGAGGCTGCCGGCGCCCCCGACCACCAGGTAGCGCTTCACGCCGGACGCGCGGACGGCGTTTAGGAGCACGTCGCCGTCGCTGGCGAGGAAGTGCACCGAGCTGATCACCGCGTCGTGTCCGGCGAGGAGCTTCGCGAGCCCGTCCTCGTCCAAGATGTCCCCCTTCTTCGCCGTCACGCTCCCCTTGCCGGAGGCCGCCCCGATCTTCTCCGGAGCGCGCGCGATGGCAGTGACGTCGTGGCCGCGCCGGGTGAGCTCGGCGAGGAGGCGCGAACCGATGTGTCCCGAGGCGCCGATCAATGCGATCTTCATGAGCTCTCTCCCTGTCGCGCTAGCGCGTTTTCCACCTGGAAACCTGCGCGAAGGTGTCTACCATAGTGTCGTTCGCTCCACGAAACGAGACAGCCTCCCATGCCGACCACGTATTCCGATCTGATCGCCGACGTCCGCCGCGGTATCCGCGAGGTCTCCCTCGACGAGATCAAGCGCCGCCTCGACGCCAAGGTGCCCATGGTGCTCGTCGACGTGCGCGAGAAGGAGGAGACACGCCCCGGCTACATCCCCGGAGCCATCAACATCCCGCGCGGCTTCCTCGAGATGCAGATCGAGCAACGCATCAGCGACAAGAACGCGCCCATCGTCCTGTACTGCGCCGGTGGCACGCGCTCGGCGCTCGCCGCCAAGACGCTGGCCGATCTCGGCTACACCAACGTCGAGAGCGCCAACCCGGGCTTCGTGCGCTGGAAGGACCTCGGCTACCCGCAGGAGAAGCCGCCGGAGCTCACCGACGCGCAGCGCGATCGCTACTCGCGCCACATCCTCTTGCCCGATGTCGGCGAGGTCGGCCAGTCGAAGCTCCTCGGCAGCAAGGTGCTCCTCCTCGGCGCTGGCGGTCTCGGCTCCCCGGCGGCGCTCTACCTGGCCGCGGCCGGTGTCGGCACCCTCGGGATCGTCGACGCCGACGTGGTCGACGCGTCGAACCTGCAGCGCCAGGTGATCCACTCCACCAGCCGCGTGGGCATGGCGAAGGTCGACAGCGCGGCGAAGTTCATCAGCGACCTGAACCCCGACGTGAAGGTCATCCCCCACGGCGAGCGCATGACCAGCGAGAACGTGGAGCGCCTCTTCGACGCCTACGATCTCGTCGTCGACGGCACCGACAACTTCCCCACCCGCTACCTGGTGAACGACGCCAGCGTCTTCCTCGGCAAGCCGGTGGTCCACGGCAGCATCTTCCGCTTCGAGGGGCAGGCGACGACCTTCGTCCCCGCGAGTGCGGCGAAGAAGTTCTCCATCGCGCCGCCCGAAGGTGGCCCCTGCTACCGCTGTCTCTACCCGGAGCCGCCGCCGCCGCACCTCGCGCCGAGCTGCCAGGAGGCGGGCGTGCTCGGCATCCTCTGCGGCATCGTCGGCACCCTGCAGGCGACCGAGGCGATCAAGCTGCTGCTCGGCAAGGGGAACCCGCTCGTGGGTCGCCTCATCACGTACGACTCCTTGCGCATGAAGTTCCGCGAGCTGAAGCTGCGCAAGGATCCGGAGTGCCCGGTGTGCGGGCCCAACCCGACGATCAAGAGCTACATCGACTACGAAGGCTTCTGCGCGATCGGCTGACGTCGACGCACCATGCCCTATCGTCAGCAGCCCACCGCCTCGCGCGAGGTGCTCCATCTGCGGCGGGTCGTCCTCGCGGATCGGAGGATCTTCGCGCTGGCCGGGCTGGTCCTGCTGCTGGTGGGCTTCGCGCTGACCATGCCCGCGCGCGCCACGATCTGGTGCGACGTCCACGGCACCTGCAAGGTCGAGGCGGTCTCGCTGGCGGGAGTCCACGACGATCAGCGCGTGGAGTGGAACCAGGCTCTCAGCGGGGCCGGCTCGGACGGGTCGCGCGGCCTGCCCGTGATCGAGCCCGAAGGCCATGGCCTGCCGCTCTTCGGTGAGGTCGAATCCTGGACCTGGGGCGCGCTGCGCTGGTTCTCCCTCCCGGGTGGAGACACCGCCGTCCTCGCCGCCGGCTCCGAACAGCCCGTCATGGTGGTGCAGAAGTGGTGCCTGGCGACCCCGGTGGGGCTGCTGCTGGTGGCCCTCCTGGGAGTGCCCGGGCTGTTCCTGTGGTTCGGAGCGGCGTTCATCTCGGTGCGTGCCGAGATCGAGGGGGGCATCTTGAAGCTGCAGGCGAGTGGCCGAGGGATCGGACGGCGAGTCACGTCCATCGCCGCGACCGACGTTGCCGCCATCGAGGCGCGCGAGGCTCCCGATGCTCATGAGCCGCGAATCTGCACCGTCCTCGAGGTCGTGACCATCGACGGCGCGCGTCGGTCGCTCTTCGAGAGGGACCTGTCGCGGTCGAGGGGGGCGCGTCATCTCGCTCGCGAGCTCGGCGCCTGGGTGTACAAAACGGAGAAGACCGCCCTTGCGTGAGAGCACGCAGGCGGTCTTCGTCCAGCCCTTGGTAACTGCGGAGGTCCGGGCGCCGGGTCAGGGCGCCGGGCAGAAGCTCACTCGTCGTTGGGAACGGCCACGTCGGCGGCCGGCTGCGCCATGTCGCTGATCGCCTCGGGGTCGGCGGCGTGCTCCTCGGCCGGGAGCGGCGGCATGTCGAAGATGCCGACGTGCTTGCCGTGGCCGCTCTTGCTCACCTTGGCGTCGACCGGGGCGGCGTCGCTCGCGTCGTCGGCGTCGTTCTTGGCGATCGCCTCCTCGCTGTCCTTCTTGTCGCCCTTCTTGTCGGCCGGGATCGGCCAGGCGGCGACGTAGTTGGGCGACTCGCCCGGGCCGCTGGCGTCGATCCAGGCGACGTGACCGGTGCCCGGCGCGCGGACGTCCATGTGCACGAAGGAGCTGTTCGGGTAGTAGCCGCAGCCGACGTCGCTCAGCGTCTTGCAGTAGGCGACGAGCTCCTCGTTCTTCACGCCGTCGATGCGGAAGTCGAGCGCCTTGCCGGACTGGTGGAAGCTCCCCTTGGAGCCGGGGCGGTAGCCGCTGATGACGAAGACGCGCGGGGTCTCGTCCTTCTTGAGCATGGCGGTCTTCGCGAAGTGCTCGATGACCTGCTCGAGGTGCGAGACCAGCGCGCCGTCGATGCGCTTCACGCCGGGGGCGACGTCCGGCCCCTTCGACTTGATCAGCTCGTCGAGGCTGGCGATCGGGCGGCTGGCCGAGGACGGGCGGACGAGGATGCTCATTCGCTCGAGCGCGCCGGGGGCGAGCTCGCCGTCGCACTTGGTGAGGGCGAGCTTCTCCTCCTCCACCCCGCGCATCACGTCGATGGCGGAGCTGAGGCAGGTCTTGTCGGCCTTCTTGTTCCTCGGCGACTTCTTGTCGGACTTCTCCGACTTGTCGCTGGCGGGCTTGTCGCTCCCCTTGTCGATCGGCTTGTCCTCGATCTTGTGGAGGAGCTGCGGGGCGATGCCGTCGTCGATGTCGACGCGCTTCTCGGCGCGCTTCGTCTCCGGCTTGTCGCTGGTCTTCACGTCGACCGACACGTCGATGGGCGACAGCGTGGTGGCCGACATGGGGACGAAGTGGATCGTCGGGTCGAGCGCGGCTTCGACCTTGGGCGAGTGATCCGGCTCGACGGCGTGATCGCCGCGACCGACGTGGAGATCCTTGGGGGCGCGGCGCGCGTGCTGCTCGTGGCTCGGCTCGACCTCGACGTCGACGATGGCGTCCTTCTTCTTCGCCGGCTTCGCCTCGAGGACGGCGTCGGCGGCCCTCTCCGCCTTGTCCGCCATCTCGGCGTTGCCGCTGGTGCTCGCCGCGCGCTTCTTGTTGCCGTCGATGTGCACGTCGACCTTCACGTCGGTCGTCGAGTGGCGGCTCTCGTGCGCCTCGCGATTCGCCTCGCTGGCGATGGCGGTCGCCCGGTGACGGTGCGCCGGAGCCTTCGACTCCTTCTTCGGCTTGGTGCTCCTCGCAGCGGACGAGGACGTCGTCGACGACGGCGTCGCCTCGGCCGCGTGGGCGGCGGACATGGCCGGAGCGAAGAGCTCCACGGCCAGCGGGGCGGCGGTGAGGGCGAAGAGGCGGAACAGACGGACGAGATGGGTAGAGCGGCGCGCGACGGGCATCGGAACCTCCGAGAGACGGGGCAGGTCTCTTCGATCCGCACGTTGCCTACATGTAGGTCGCAGTGCAAAATTCACTGCGCCGTTTTCTTTGGCCGATCGAATAAAGAAGGGCGGACACGCCATGAGCATCCTCAGCCTCCGCGAGTTCGAGAGCCGATTTTCCGAGCTGGTCAAGATGCGCAGCCGCCGCACCGAGAACGTCGCCTGCCTCGGCTGCGAGCGTTGCGAGGGGTGCGTGGAGGCGATCTTCTGCACCGACTGCAGGGCGGTCACCCGCGGCCAGTACTGCGAGCGGTGCACCGATTGCACCGATTGCTCCCATTGCTCCGATTGCAAGGGCTGCCTCGGCTGCTCGCACTGCGAGGACTGCGAGAGCTGCCTGACGAGCGCCTACCTGCTCCGCTGCGTCGCCATGCGCGGCTGCACCTACTGCTTCGGCTGCGTGGGGCTCTCCGGGAAGGACTTCCACATCCTCAACGAGCCGTACGACCGCGCGACCTACTTCGCGACGGTGGAAGCGCTGCAGAAGCAGCTGCGGTAAGGGCCCGGCATGCGCGCGGTCGTCCAGCGGGTCAGCGAGGCGCGGGTCGAGGTCGGTGGCGAGGTCACCGGCGCCATCGGCCCGGGGCTGCTTTTGTACCTCGGGTGCGGCAAGGAGGACCGGCCCGACGATGGCAAGTGGCTCCTCGACAAGGTGCTCGGCCTGCGCATCTTCCCCAGGCCCGGCGAGCACGAGAAGATGGATTCCAGCGTGCTCGACGTGGGCGGCGGGCTGCTGGTCGTCAGCCAGTTCACCCTCTACGGCGACGTGCGCAAGGGGCGGCGGCCGAGCTTCGACGGGGCGATGCCGCCAGGACCGGCGGAGATCGCCTACGACGCCTTCGTGGCGGACGCGCGGACCCGCGGTCTGCCGGTCGGCACCGGCCGGTTTCGCGCGGACATGCGCGTCCACAGCGTCGGCGTCGGCCCCGTCACGATCTGGCTCGACACCGCGTCTCGGGCGATACTCCCGGCGTGAACGAGCCGACCATCGCGAGCGACGACGAGCTCGTCGCCGACCCGATCATGGACGCGCTGTGGACCCGCGCGCTCGAGGCGTGGGACGACGACAAGGTGCACCTGGCACTGCTCGATCACGCCATGCGCGCGCAGGCGCTGCCGGAGCTGGCCGGTCGCTACCGCGTGATCCAGGACAGCGGCGACGAGGCGAAGGCGCCGATGGCGAAGAAGCGCCTCGACGCGATCGTCGTGGCGGCGACGCACATGCTGTTCGCCATGAAGACACCGGGGCGCGAGAAGCTCCCGCGGTCGATCACGTACAGCGCGGTGGGGATCTGCGTGTTCATGGTGTCGCTGGTGGCGTACGCGATCCTGCATGGACGGTAGGTCGTTGCCTTGCCCGAGCACCTCGTCGGTGCTTAAGGTCTCCTCGATGGCCGAGCCGACAATCAAGGACGTCCTCGACGCGATCGCTGCCCTCGACGTGAAGCTCGCTGCCCGGATCGACGCCATCGGCAAACCGAGCGCTCCGATCCCGGCGGTCAACGAGAAGCTGAGCAGTGCCATCGACACCGTCTGTGCGAAGGTCGACGCCCATCGGCTCGAGACCGCAGCCCACAGGCTCGAGACCGCCACGGGTTTCGCCAACCTCGTGAAACAGCTTAGACGGGCCGACCCCGCCGAGCGGAAGCGCGAGGAAGAGAGCTCAACGCGACTAGGCACTGTACGCCGGCCACGTCGGGCCTGACGCAGGGCCGAAGCTCACTCCGGAACGTGCGCAGCCAGCGCCGCGTACTTGGGGCAGCCGCTCGATACCGAGGCGATCGTTTCGCTGCCGGTGAGCGTCGGCAGGTTGTTTCCGCAGGTGGAAGGATCGAGCAGCACGCTCCCCGCGGCACCCCAGAAGCCGTACTGGAAGAACGACTCCGGGATACCCGGCTGCGAGGCGAGGACGAAGTGCATGTACAGCGCGTTGCCCACGTCCTTCTGCCAGAGGGTGAGGGCGCGCGCGTAGCTCGCGTTCATGCGCGCGTCGTACTGGGCCAGGTGCTTCACCGTCAGGTTGGTCGAGCCGGTGAACCCCTGCCCGCCTTCGTAGGCGGTCATCTGCAGTCCGTACTGGCTCACCAGCATGGCGAACTGCTGCAAGGTCGCATCCGTCGCGTCGATCGCCGTGTCGAGCGCGGTGAAGAGGTTCCCCAGCGAGTCGGTCTGCCCGTTGCTGTCGTCGACGCTGAAGTAGGGGGCGATGGCGACCGCCGAGACGTACTGCTTGGGGTCGCCGTACTTGGCCTTGATGAAGGTGAGCGCGTCGTCGCTGTAAGCCGGGCCGAGCGCCCAGCCGGCGAGCACCGGGGCGACGGTGACCGGGGTGCTGGCGAGCTCCTTGCGCAGGCTCATGCCGATCTGGACGAGCCGGTCGCCTTCGACCTGTCCGACCTTCATCAGGTTCGTGTCCTGCACCATGAACGACGGCCCGTACGAGCCGGTGTACATTCCCGTGTACGTCGTGGGCGCGGCGTTGGCGGCGGCGAGGAGGGTCGCGTTGGCGGTGAAGCTGCCGTTCCACGTCTCGTTGGCGTACTCGACATAGAGGGTGAACGGCGTGGTGAGCCCGGCCGCCGCGCGCGCCGCGTCGATGCGGGTCATGTCGAGATTGGTCGCGAAGAGATCGCCGAGTGACTTCACGTAGGCGTCGGTCGCGTGCTCGGGGACGTTGATCCAGCCGTCCTTGCCGGTCTCGTTGAGCAGCTCGATCATCGTCTCCCACGGCACGATGCCGGCGTTCACGCCGAAGGTGGTGGGGAGCGTGCGCGCCGACCAGTCGGCGATGGTGCTGCCGTTGGTGCCCGCCCAGTCCATGAAGCGCACGGCGCGAAAGGGCTTGAGCATGGCGAGGTACTGCGGGGAGAAGGTGCCCGCCGACGCCGGCGCGACGCCCGGCAGGTACAGGTGGATGCCGGTGACGCTCTGCCCGGCGGTGTTGGTGATGCCGAGGGTGAGCGACTGCCCGAAGGTGCCCGGCGTGCCGGTGATGGTGACGGTGTTCGACCGCACGCCGCCGCTCGTCGTCCAGGTGCCGGCGAGCTTGCCGATCCCGCCGACGGTCAGCGTCCCGCTCCCGGTGAAGCTGATGGCGTACGTCCCGCTCGGGAGGAGGAAGCCCATGTCCGTGCTGCTCGTGCCGGACGCGCCGGCGACGGGGTAGCCGTTGGCGTCCGCCTTGCCGCCGTTGCTGATCGTGAAGGCAGCGAGCTGGGTGGCGACGTCGCTCCAGGGGAGATCGGCGTCGGCGTTGATGCCCATCCAGGATGACACGGTCGGCGTGACCGGGCCGGAGTCGGCGCCCGGCCCGCCGTCGCCGCCGGTGCCGCCGTCGCTCGTGCAGGCCAGGGAGGCGCAGCTGGCGTCGCCGGTGCCGGTGGCGCCGCCGTCGTTCGACTTGCCGTTCTTGCCGGCGTCGCCGCCAGCGGCGTCGTCGGAGCTCGAACCGCAGGCCACGAGAGGCGCGAGGAGCGCGATGGAGGCAGCGGCGGCGGCGGTCAGAGCGAACGAGAGTTTCATTGCACTCGAGCTTACCTGCTCCGCGGTCCGCGAGCCCCTAGCGCAATTCCCGATAGCGCTGAACGCGCCATCGAGAATCCCGCGCTAACTTTCTCGTAGGTCGCTGCGCTCTCTGGCGTTCAACGCCAGAGAGCTTCGCGATAACCCGACCCGCCCAGCACTCTCTTGCGCGCCATCAACGCCGCGAACCGGATCGCCTCGCGCATCCCCCGCGGATCCGCGGTCCCCTGCCCTGCCCGGTCGTACGCCGTCCCGTGGTCCACGCTCGTACGGATGATCGGCAGCGCCAGCGTGACGTTCACCGCTTCGCCGAAGCCGACGAGCTTCATCGGGATGGTCGCCTGGTCGTGGTACATCGCGACGACGGCGTCGAAGTCGGCGTCCTTGCCGCGCGCGCGGCGCAGGGCGCTCTCCGCCGGCACCGGGCCGATCAAGGTCCCCGCGATCCCGTCCTCCGCGAGCCGTTTGCGCGCGAGGTTCATCCCCGGGACGATCGCGGCGCCTTCCTCGTCGCCGAGCAGACCGCCTTCACCGGCATGCGGATTGAGCGACGCCACCGCCACGCGCGGGCCGTCGGCGCCGGTCTCGCGATCCTTCGCCGTCTGCGTCGCTGCGACGAGCCGCACCAACCAGTACGCCGCGCGCGCCACCGCTTCCGGAGTGATCGCCGCCGGCACCTTCACCAGCGGGAGGTGCG
>JAMFST010000527.1 GCA_026225435.1 Labilithrix luteola | reverse complement strand
GCTCGCTCTCGGTCAGCGGCGGCGTCGACTTCGAGTACACCAAGCTGCCTGGCCTCACCGTGCTCCCGCAGCACCTGCGGCTCGTCTTCAGCGGCGGCCTCAGCGTCACCGCCGGCGCCAAGCTCACCACCACCGGCGCGCTCTCCTACAGCCTGCCGAGCTACACCTACGCCCCGGAGATCCCGCTCGGCACGATCGTCTTCTACGCCGGCTACGTCCCCATCCCGGTCGTCGTCACCGTCGGCTTCGACGCCGACGCCACCTTCGCCGTGAGCACCTCGGCGGTGCTCCACGAGGCGGTCACCGCCGCCCTCAACATGTCGGCCGGCGTCGACTACACCTCGAGCGGCGGCGCCACCGGCGTCTTCACCCACACCGCGCTGGTCAACCACGCCCCCTTCACCGTCACCGGCAACGTCGCGGGCACGTTCACGCTCTACCCGCTCGAGCCGGTCCTCCACTTCCGCGTGCTCGGCATCACCGGCCCGGCGGTCTCCCTGAGCCCGTACATCGGCGTCCAGGTGCTCAACCCGAGCGGCGAGGCGGGCACCCAGGTGAACGGCATCTACGGCCTGCGCAGCTTCCTCAGCGGCGACCTCTCCATCTTCAACGAGAAGCTCGCCGGCCTGAGCATCACCCTGTTCAACCTCACCGGCAGCTTCCCCAGCTGCGCGGCGACGAGCCTCGTGTGCGCCGGCGGGCCGATCGTGGGGACGTCGGGGAAGTAGCGGGCGGGGCTGACGCGACGTACGATTCGCTGCATGCAGCAGGCGGTCGTGGCGGCTCGCGTGGCCTTCGACGATTACTTCGAAGCCGAGACGACGGCGCAGGACGATACCCCCCGGCACGAGTGGCTGGACGGCGTCGTCTACGCCATGTCGCGAGGGACGCCCGAGCACGCGCGGCTGGTGTCGCGCCTCTACCATCGCGCTGGGTGGCGCTCTGCCGAGAGGCTGCCAGGTATATGCGTCGGACCTGATGCTCTCGATCCCGGCCGCGGGGCTCGCCACGTATGCGGACCTCAGCGTCGTGTGTGGGGCGCTCGAGACCCTCACGGCCAAGAAAAACGGCAGGTCACTCGGGCAGGCCGTCACGAATCCAGTCGTCGTCGTCGAGGTCCTGTCGGAGTCGACGGAGCGCTACGACCGCGACGGCAAGTTCCAGGCGTACAAACAGATCGCCTCTCTCGAGGAGTACGTCCTCGTCTCGCAGGATGAGCGAAAGGTCGAGGTCTACCGCCGCAAGGACGGGTGGAGGGGCGAGGCGTCAGGGGCGCGGATCGGCATTCACGGGGTCGAGGTCGACGTCGACCGGCTGTACGCGACGGCCGAGTGACTCAACGTACCGAAGCTGGCGGCTCGGTCGCCGGCCCCGGCTCGTCGTCACCGAAGAGCACACCGACGAAGAAGTCGACGGCGTCGAACGGTTCGGCGCGCACGGTTTCTCCGCGCTCCGCGGCGAGTACCTCGATGTAGCCGTCGGGTGCCCAGCGGTGGACGGCCAGGGTCGCCTCGGAGGGGTCCACGACCCAGTAGTGCGGCACCTTCTGCTGGTGATATGCGCGCTTCTTTCGCAGCAGATCGTGGCCACGATTCGTGGAAAGGATCTCGCAGATCCAATCGGGAAGAAGTGTGACCGGGGTGCCAGCAGGCCGCTGGGGCGCGCGCTCTCGCCGCCAGCCGACGACGTCGGGTCGAAAGATCTGATTCGGACCGAAGGCGATCTCCACCTCGGTGACAAACCACCAGCCACCCGGCCAGCGCCCACCAGGACGCCGGCCGAATCGGCCGACCAGCGCTGACACCAGCTCTGCCTGCGCACCGCCGTGCTCCGCCGTCGCGGCCCCCTTCTCCACGAGCGCTCCGTCGATGATCTCGTGGCGCCTCCGCTCCTCCGGGATGGCCAGGAGGTCGTCGAGAGTCGCGGGCGTGCCGGGCGTCCTCGCTACGGTGGTCATCCCGGCAGCATAGCGCGCCCCGGGCGGCCGCTACTTCTTCGGCCGGTCCTGGATCATCTGCAGCGTGAGCACGTGGCCCCCGATGCCCCAGCCTCCGTCGACGACGTCCTCGACGAGGACCATGACGTTGGGGCGGACGTCGTCGCCGTAGATCTCGGCGTACAGGTCGGTCGTGCGGTCGACCAGCGTCTTCTTCTGCGCAGTGGTGAGGGAACCGGCGGGGACCTTGTAGTTGGCGAACGGCATGATGAGCTCCTGGTTACGATTCGGTGGAACGGCGGGGATGAAGCAAGTCGGCAAAGCCGATGCGATGAAGGAACTGCTGGCGCACGCGGTCGATGACCGCGGACGAGACGACCGAGCCGTCGTCGGCGGGGTCGACGAAGACGCGGAACGGTCGCTTGCCCGGCGCGGCGCGCACGATGTCGACCGCGGCGCGGGCGACCGCTGAAGGATCGGCGTCGTCGGGGACGGTGGCGGCGAGAGCCTCCTTCATCCGGTCGGCGAAGCCCGGTGGCAGGCTCGCCGCGTACTCGGCCGCGCGCGCGGAGTCGCCCGGATGTCCGGCGTTCTCGAAGTGGTTCGTCCCCTTGGTGAAGGCGCCCGGCACGAGGATCGACGTCTCGAT
>JAMFST010000526.1 GCA_026225435.1 Labilithrix luteola | reverse complement strand
TGTGAATGGCCGAGAGCGCGGTCTTCACCCGGATCTCACCCGGCCCCGGCTCGGGGAGCGGCCGCTCGCCCAGCTTCAACACCTCGGCCGGATCGCCGAACGCCTCGTAGCCCGCCACTCGCATCGTCTTGGTCATTTGCGCCCCTTCTTCACTTGAGCCTCGATTGCCGCCACGCCCGTCTTGAACGCCTCGCGCTTGGCCGACGCCTCCTGGGCGACGGTCTCGTGGGCCAGCTGCTCGGCGTGGGTCGCCGTGGTCACCGCGCGGCGCAGCGAGTCGGTCACCGTGCGCACGTAGATCCCCTCCTGATCGTCGAGCAGCCGCCCCTTGCTGATCGCCGCTTGCAGGAGGTGATCGTCCGGGTGCACCTCGGCGACGAGCCCGGCTTCGAGCGCGCGCTCCGCCTTCCAGACCTCGCCGAAGAGGCAAGCGAGCATCGCCTTCTGATGTCCGACGGCGCGCGAGAGGAGCCAGGTGTGACCGCCGCCCGGGTGCAGACGCAGCTTGGTGAAGCGCGTGTCGAACACCGCGCTCTCGGCGGCCAGGCGAACGTCGCAGGCGAGCGCGAGGTTGAAGCCCGCGCCGACCGCCGGCCCGTTGACCGCGGCGATGGTCGGCAGCGGCGAGCGGAGCACGCGGAGGAAGCCGTCGTACACGACGCGCACGGTGTCGAAGTCGCCGTCGGAGGCGGCGCGCAGGGTCGACAGCTCGGCGCCGGCGCAGAACGCGGGGCCGGCGCCGGTGAGGACGACGCAGCGGACCGACTCGTCCTTCTCGACCTCGTCGAAGCGCGCGCCGATGGCCTGCACCAGCGCCGCCGAGAGCACGTTGCGCTTCTGCGGGACGTTGAGGGTGAGGACGGCGACGCCGCCCTCGTTTCTCCGTGTCACCAGCTCGGGGAGGGCGTCTGTGGACATCCCTCTCCTCTACTCGCCTACGGCACCTTCTGGAAGAGCACCACGCCGGACGGGTCGCTGCGCTTCTCGAGCTCGCCCTGCTCCTCGAGCACGCGCAGGTGGTGCACCGTCTCGTTCACCGCGAGCATCTGGTTGAGGAGATCCATGTCGAGGAGCGCCTTCTTGCGCCGCGTCCAGCCGAGCGCCTGCGCGACCTCGTAACCATGTTTCCAGCCGCTCGCCCCCATCACCACGCGGATCTCGTTGAAGCGCGCCTCGTGGTGCGCCATCAGCTCGTCCACGCGGGCGTGCACGCTCGGCGCCGCCGGACCGTGCGCAGGGAGCAGCTTGAGATCGGGGAGAGCGCGCACCTTGCGCAGCGAATCGAGGAACTCCTGCAGCGGCGACTCCCTCGGGTACGCCTCGAAGCCGATCGACGGGGTGATGTGCGGCAGCACGTGATCGCCCGCGAGGAGCAGCTTGTCCTCCTCGTCGATGAAGACCACGTGTCCGCGAGTGTGCCCCGGCGTCGAGAGGATGCGCAGCTGGCGCGTGCCGATGTCGACCTGCCCCTCGTGGAGCCACTCGTCGGGGAGCTCCCAGTTGGTGAGCGGCTCGGGCTCGCCTCCGTCGTGCTCGATCTTCCAGGCCAGCTCCTCGGCGCCGGACTCGCGCAGGATGCGGAGCTGGGTGGCGAAGCGGCCCGACTTGCTGATCCCCTCCACGCTGATCTTCTCGTCGATGCCCAGCGAGATGCGCGTGCCGAACTCGCGACGCAGCTCGACGGCGAGCGTGTAGTGATCGCGATGCGCGTGGGTCACCAGGATGCGGGTGATCGAGCGCGGCGTCGTCCCCAGCTGCTTCAGCGCCGCCTCGATATCGCGGCGCGCCGGCGCGACCGCCCAGCCACCGTCGACGAGCGTGAGCCCCGTGCCGTCCTCGATGGCGTACACGTTGATCGCGCTGAGTCCGTCCTCCGGCATCGGCAGCGGGATGCGGTAGACGCCCTTGGCCACCTCGAAGGCACCCGGTCGTGTCCAGGCCAGGCGGTCTTCCGAGGCGGTGGTCATGGTCCGAGCATGACGCGCCCGGCCACGGAAGTCGCGCGCGGAATCTGCGCGTTCCGGGCGACGGATCCGGGGCCATCTCGGCCGTTTCGTAACGCGGGTGGCGATCGAGGATAAGCTGCCGCCATGTCCGGCTTCGGCGAAGGGCCGCTCCTCGCGGTCGACGCACCGTATCTGCTCTATCGCTCGTTCTTCGGTATCCCCAAGACGGTCACCAACAACGCGCTTCTCGGGATGGCCAACACGCTGCTGGCGATCGCCGAGGCGAACGCGACGCGCGCGGTGGTGGTCTGCTTCGGCGCGGAGAGCGCGGCGTACCGGACGGCCGCGTATCCGCCCTACCACGCGCATCGCCCACCGATGCCGCCGGAGCTGGAGGCGCAGTTCGATCTCGCGCCAGCTCTGTTCCGCGCCTTTGGCTGGGTGGTGGAGAGCAGCGAGGACCACGAGGCAGACGACCTCATTCACTCCTTCGCGCAGGTGGAAGCGGAGGCGGGCGGCACGGCGCTCATCGTCACCGGCGACCGCGACATGTACCAGTCGGTGAACGAGCGGGTGACCGTGCTGATGCTGCAGAAGGGGGGCGCGCCGCCGGCCCGGGTCGATCCCGCGGAGGTGCAGGTGCGCTACGGCATTCGACCGGAGCAGGTGCCCGACTTCATTGCGCTCCGCGGCGATCCGTCGGACGGGTTGCCCGGCGCGAAGGGGATCGGCGAGAAGACGGCGCGCGATCTGTTGCAGGCGTACGGCACGCTCGAGGAAGTGGTGAGCGTCGGCGCCGCGAAGAAGACGGCCAGCGCCGCCGTCCGCGCCTTGCCGGAGCAGCTCGAGCTGCTGCGCGTGTTTCGCGACGTGGCGACGATCCGCCGGCTGCCGGTGGCGCGGCCGGCCGACACGGCGATCGATCGCGCCGGCGCGCTCGAGGCGGCGAAGGCGAACAAGCTTGAGCGCCTTGCTCGCCGATTCGAGGGCAGCTAGGCTCTTCAGCCATAGTGGCGGAACTCCTCATCAAACGTACAGGGCGCCTCGCCTCGCTCGCGTTCGCCGCCGCGGTGCTGCTCCTGACCGGCGCGTCGTGTGGCGGTGGCGTGGGCTCGTCGTGCACGACGAGTGCGGACTGCTCGAGCTCCAATTATTGCGGCTACCTCATCACCGAAGGCTGTTCGGCGAAGGGACGATGCGTTGCCAAGCCCGGGGAGGGCCAACCCGACAGTGAACAGATCGTGTGCGGCTGTGACGGGTCAACCTTTACCGTCCCCGTCGCCGACGACCCGTACGCGACGGCGCCAGTGCAGTCGACGTCTTTCCTCGCTTGCTCCTCGCCCGACGCCGGAACGCCATCCGGCGACAGCGGCTCATGACCGTCGGCGATACGCGGTCGTCCCGTCTATCGCCGTCGCCACACCGACTGGCTCCCAGGTCTCCGGGTGCGCCGCGACGACGCGCTGGGCGACTGGATTCTTTCCGACGACGACCCACTTTGCGTGGCGCAGATCCAGCTCGGCGCTGAAATCGGCCGGCGATTCGCTAGGGACGAACTCCACCACGTTGCTGAAGTCGGCGTTCCACATGAGGCCGACCCAAGTCTCGTCCTGGTTGAAAACGAGTACGTCGCCGACGCGCAATTCGGCGTCGCGCGCGGCAGCGACCGCGGCGGGCATACCGCTGGGGTCCGAGTAGGCGACGGCACGCGCCGCGGCGGGCATGCGCGCGAGGCGGCGGATCTGGTGCGCCGAGAGGCCGAAGTACCAGTCGTGCGTCCAGAAGAGCGGGACGATCGACAGAGCGACCGCGGCGCCGAGCAGCCCTTCGCCGAAGCGTGACCACCCCGGTCGCCCACCGGCCCAGGCCACCGCGACGGCGAGCACGAAGAAGCTCTGCGCGTTGAAGCGCGCCCAGCGCAGGTTGTTCGAGAGCAGCATCCAGCCGAGCGCGACGGCGAGGAGCAGCACAATGTTCCCCGCGCCCGCCGGCCGCCCTGAGCGGCGCACCTCCTGGACGGTGAAGACGAGCGCGGCGAGCGCCGAGAGGAGCCCGAACGGGATGATCACCCAGGGGAAGGCGTAGCCGTAGTCGCGATTGTGGATGTCGTCGAAGCCGCCGGTGGGCACGGCGTACTTCTCCGCGAGCGTCTCCTTCAGCGGGCCCTCCGGATTCATCATCGAGTACTTGATGAGGCCGTCGAGGTGCAGGTGCAGCCGCGGGACCTCGAGGGTCACCGGCCAGACCGGGTTGTGGTGATGGCGCCAGTTCGGCACCAGGGTCAGCGCCGCGATCACCAGCAGCGCCACCCCGCCCCCGACGATCCCGGCAAACGTCGCCAGCCGCCGTCCGCGCGGGACCCAGATCAAGAGCCGCACCGCGAGCACCAGCGCCACCGGTGGCACCAGCGTGAGCCCGGTCCCCTTCCCCGCGATGGCCAGCGCCATGGCCACGAAGGCGATGCCCGCGTCTCGCCAGCGCAGCGTCGGTCGGGTGGCGAAGTGGAGCGCGGCGAGGACGAAGAAGACGATCTGGATATCGGTGTACGTGGTCCGCAGCTCGGTCCACATCGCCGGCATGAGCAGCGTCACCGAGGCCATGGCGATCGCCAGCGCCGGCTCGGCGAACCTCCGCGCGAGCAGGTACACCGCGAGGATCAACCCGGGCGCCGCGGCGGTGTTGCCGATCTCGATGAGCGCGCGGCCGCTGAAGGCGACGAAGAAGAGCGCGAAGGCCTCGCAGCCGCGCGGATACCCGTTGATGGTCTGCGCCATCGGGTTCTCGCTGAGCGGCACGTCGCCGAAGCCGTGGTTCTGCAGCGCGAAGCCGACCATCGGCTCGTGGTAGAAGAGCCCATCCCACGACTCGGACGGCGCGAGGTACGTGAGGACGGCGCTCGCCACGATGACGACCAGCGCGGCGACGAGGACCAGCAGCGCGAGGCTGCGCGCGCGCGCGGTGAGGATCAGAGCTCCGAAGGGGAGCCAGAGGAGGCGGGCGGAGGCCCTGACGGTGGCGCCGAGGTGTGCGCGAAGCCCGACGCCGCGCGAGCTGCCGAGGGTGGTCAGCGCCGACAGTGCGAGCGACGTACACGCGAGCCGCGGCGCGGTGAGGGTGCCGGTGTAGCCGAGGAGGAACACCGACGTGACGACCAGCGCGTAGAAGACGAGCAGCGACACGAGGGCCAGCTGCGCGCGCTCGGGCGGCACGTCGCCCCCTCCGGTCGCCGGCGAGGGCGCCAGGCGCGCGGCCACGCCCACCGAGGCGAACGCCGCGCTCCCCACCAAGACCGCCAGCACGAGCCCTCCGAAGACCATCGGTCGGTCGATCGCTAGCAGACCGCGGCCACGGCCGTCATCAACCGCCGTCGCGTCGCTTGACCATCCGCGCGACGGTGTTTCGCCCGAGACCGAGCTTGCGCGCGGCGAGCGAGCGGTTGCCCCCTTCGGCCTCGACGGTGGCCTTCACGTAGCGGGCGAGCGCCTGGTCGGCGGTGAGGTCGAGCGGCAAG
>JAMFST010000525.1 GCA_026225435.1 Labilithrix luteola | reverse complement strand
GGATGTCTTGGCCGACTGGGACCTTGCGCATATGCACGTTCAGGATCTGCTCGCGGCCTCGCACATCAGGCAGGGTCACGTAGACCTGGCGGTCGAAACGGCCGGGGCGCAGCAACGCCGGGTCAAGGATGTCAGGACGGTTCGTGGCGGCGATCAAGATGATGTTGTCCTTCATCTCGAAGCCGTCCATCTCGACCAGCAGCTGGTTGAGCGTCTGCTCGCGCTCGTCGTGACCGCCACCCATGCCGGCGCCGCGGTGGCGACCGACGGCGTCGATCTCGTCCATGAAGATGATGCAGGGCGAGTTTTGTTTGGCCTGCTCGAAGAGGTCGCGGACGCGGCTGGCGCCGACGCCGACGAACATCTCGACGAAGTCCGAGCCGGAGATGCTGAAGAAGGGGACGCCGGCCTCGCCAGCGATGGCGCGCGCGAGGAGCGTCTTGCCCGTGCCCGGCGGGCCGATCATGAGGACGCCCTTGGGAATGCGCCCGCCGAGCCGCTGGAACTTCTTCGGATCCTTGAGGAAAGCGATGATCTCCTCGACCTCGTCCTTGGCCTCGTCCACGCCCGCCACGTCGGCGAAGGTGATCTTGGTGGCCGAGTCGGAGAGCATGCGCGCCTTCGACTTGCCGAAGCTCATCGCCTTGCCGCCGCCCGCCTGGAGCTGCCGCATGAAGAGGAAGAGCATCAGCGCGATGAGGACGATGGGGAGCAGGCTGATCAGGTTCGAGGACCAGATCGGCGAGGCCTCGTCCTTCTCGAACTTCACGCTCGGGCTACCGCCGTTGGCGTCGGCCTTGGCGGCGTCGGCCGGGCTGGCACCGGGAACCGGAGCCGGCGGCGTGGCCTTGAGCTGGTTCAGCAGATCCTGGTCCGGCAGCGGGCCGACGGTCTCGTGAAGCTCGACCGGCTTGGACGCGTCCGCAGGGCGCAGGTGGTAGGTGTACTCCCGCTCCTTGATGGTGACGTCCTTCACGCGACCGGCGTGCACGTCGTTCAGGAAGTCGCTGAACGCGGTGGCGGTGCGGTGCTCGGCCGGCTGGAGGAAGTTCCAGATGGCCAGGAACATGAGGATGAGGACGACCCAAAGAAGGAGCGTTTTGTGCGATTGCTTCACGTTTACCTCGGCTCCTTTTCCATCGTCCGGATCATCCGGTCAGCGACGGTTGAGAGGCGGTAGAGGGCATCGGGCGAGAGTACGGAGTACGAGAGCGAACCTTCGGAGATCTACATCGTTCGATGACGGGCATCGAGCGGACGGTGCGAGACCTATGACGAATGCTTGGTCAAGTCGTGCTCGCGGCTGCAGGGACCCGCAGGAACGGCACGCTCGACCTCCCAGGAAAGGTGCTGCCGATCGTACCTGGCGACAAGGCCTCCGGGGAGAAGGACGTGCGAATTGCGCAAATCGCGAGGCGCAGCTGTCTCGACCGCCTCCACCGCGCGGGCCAGCGCCAGGCGCGTGCGGCGCGGGAGGTGCGCCGGGAGGCCCGCGAGCGGCGCTCTTTGCTCGATGGCCTCGAGCGTCTCGGGGTGCGCCGACAGCCTTCCGAGCTCGTCGGCGAGCGCGTTCAGGTGCTCCACGATGGCCGGATCGAGGCTCTGCAGCAGCGGGAGCAGCTCGCGGCGCACGCGGGTGCGGGCGAAGCGTGGATCGTCGTTCGAGGGGTCGCGCGCGACCGGGAGCGCGTGCCGGCTCACGTGCGCTTCGACGTCTGCTCGCGTCGCGGCGAGGAGCGGGCGGGTCCACATCCCGTCGCGCAGCGGCAGCGGCGCCAGCGCGCGAGCTCCACCGCCGCGAAGCAAGCGCAGGAGGACCGTCTCGGCGCGATCGTCGGCGTGATGGGCGGTGGCGATGGCCGTCGCGCCCGCTGCCTTGGCCGCGGCGAGGAGCGCTTGCCGTCTCGCGGCTCGCGCGCGCGCCTGGAGGTTGCCGCCGCTGGTGATGCTGACCCGGGTCCGCCCGAACGGGACGTCGTGGCGCGCGGCGAGCGCCTCGGCGAGATCGAGCTCGGCCGCGGCGCTCTCCCGCAAGCCGTGGTCGACGCCGTGCGCCACGAGGACCAGCGAGCCCGGGAGCCCGCCACGCTTGCGGAGCCGCGCGAGCACGTCGAGGAGCGCCGTCGAGTCCGGCCCTCCGCTGGTGGCGACGAGGACGCGTTCTCCGGTCGCGAAGGGGCGCAGGTCGATCAGCGTCCGGGCGACGCAGGTGAGCAGCGTGGGCGGATGAGAGCGGGGCATCGGGGGTCAGCTCAGCGCAGCTCGTACTCCTTGCAGAAGACGATCGGCCCGGCCGGCCGGCGAAGATGGGCGAGGTTGGGATAGCCGTGCGCGCAGCTGTCGCCCGGCGGCGCGTCCGGAAGAAAGTACACGCAGTCCTCGCAGGTGTAGCGCAGGGCGAAGGTCGCCGCCTGATGGCGCAGCGCTTCGTCCGGAGCCGCCTCGCCGGTGGTCTCGTGCTGGCTCACGGGCGCGTCCGGACGAGCGACACCACTGTCTCCACGTGGCTCGTCTGCGGGAACATCTCGAAGACGTCGACCGAGGTGATGGTCATGCCGCCGGCGAGCAGGATCGAAAGATCGCGCCCGAGGGTGGGCGGATCGCAGGAGACGTACACGACACGCTTGGGCGGTCGCGCGGCCAGCTGGGTGCACGCCTGCCGCGCGCCGGTGCGGGGCGGATCGAGGATGACCACGTCGGTCGCGCGCGGGACGGCATACGACGAAGCGTCGGCCTCGACGACCCTGGCGGAAAGGCCGCGCGCCTTGAGGTTCTCGCGCGCGGCGGCACAGGCGGCGGCGTCGGCCTCGACGCTGACCAGCGGAGAGAGGGTGCGCGCGAGCAGCACCGTGAGGTTGCCGGCACCGGCGTACAGCTCGATCGCGGAGCCGGTCCCGGCGAGCTCGGCGACGCGCGCGCCGAGCGCCACGTTCATGGTCTCGGCCGCCTGGGCGAAGCCGCCGGCGCCGAGATGGAGCGCTGCGCCGTCGGCCCCCTGGGTGACCGGCGCGGGATCGCCGATCACCGCGGGGCGATCGACGCCGGCGGTCCACAAGCGAACGCCGGCGAGCTCTCCGGCAGCGACCGCCGCTTCGGCGCGCGCGAAGCTCGACGGCGGGAGCGTGGTGGACCAGCGCAGGTCGATGACGGCTGCTCCGCCGGCGCCGAGCCCGAGCTGCGCATCGCCTTCTCCGTGCGCCCCCTCGAGGATCCGCGCCAGAGGAGCGCGCGCCCGATCGAGCGCCGGAGCCACGACGTGGCACTTCGCGATCTCCACCGGATCGTGACCGCCGGCGGCGCGCATGGCGACCACGGCGCGGCCGCCGCTGGCGTGCGTGTGCAGCCGGGTGCGCGTGCGGTAGGCGAGGGGAGCCGGCGCCGGCGTGTAGGTCATCGACGTGCGCGCGAGCTCGTCGCGGACGCTCTCGGGCAACGCGCGGCGGACGTGATCGAGGTGCCCCACGCGCTGCGCCTCGGCGGACAGATGCATCCAGTCGCAGCCGCCGCAGCGCCCCGCGTCGATGCAGATCGGGCTGACCCGATCGGCGCTGGGGGTGACGACCTCGAGGAGCCGGCCGCGGGGCGGACGCTGGCCGAAATCCACGTCGAGCAGCACCTCCTCGCCGCGCGTCACCCCACGTACGAACACCGCGCGGCTCGGCGAGGTGGCCTGCGCTGCCGCTGTCGGGACCACGTGCACCACGCCGTCGCCGCCGGGGGCCAGATCGTCCACCACCGCGCGGTGCCGCTCGAGCGCCGGCGGCGCCGTCCG